>NZ_PVWF01000028.1 GCF_003003995.1 Pleurocapsa sp. CCALA 161
ATGCTCGTACCTCGCGGGGTCTTATATCCCCGCCCTCCGCTACGCTGCGGACGAGGTTTTACGACCCTTTCTATAAAGAAAGATCTAACATTTAAACTAAATTGTTGCTTAAAAACTTTTAACTCAAATTTCGACCAGAATTTATTGCTGAAAGTATTATGCAATAATGCATAAAATTAAATAAATGTAATTTGAGAATGTAGCGATCGCCTAATAAATAACTTTCCAGAATTTATTTGTTAACAACATATTTCAACAATGTTTTCTGCTAACTTGTCCGATATATTGTTAAGAACAGATTGCAATTAGAGTGCTTAAAGCGGTAATTTGATTAGAAGTAATGATTGTTTTAATGATTTTACTGCTCTTTTGATTTTTAATAAGTTATGCCTCGATCGCCGAAGCTAAAATTTGATCGCGGAACTTTGTTATTACATCCACCCCCAAAGGGGAGAGCATGGTTAGACTATGCTACCTGGGACGATCGCGTGGAAAAGTTTCGCATTCCAGCTATTTACTATCGTTCACTAGTGGAAGCGCTTCAGGCAGATGATAAAAAAATTATTGATGAAGCTAAAGAATTTTATAGTCTAGAGCTAAAATCTGTATCTCAATTTGAACCATACCCACATCAGGCAGAGGCATTACAAGCTTGGAAACAGTCGGGCAGAAAGGGAGTGGTAGTACTACCTACCGCAGCAGGCAAAACCTATTTAGCCCAGTTGGCAATCCAGGCAACTCCCCGCACTACCCTAATAGTAGTGCCAACGTTAGATCTGATGCATCAGTGGTACGCTCAAATAGAATCTGCCTTTCCCAATACAGAGGTAGGTTTACTAGGAGGCGGTTCGCGCGATCGCACGCCGATTTTAATTGCCACTTATAACAGCGCAGCAATTCATGCTGAGACTTTAGGTAATCGTTATGCACTCCAGATTTTTGATGAGTGTCATCATTTACCCACCGACTTTTTCAAAGTTATTGCTGAATATGCGATCGCTCCCTATCGTTTAGGATTAACCGCTACCCCCGAACGCAGCGACGGTACTCATCGAGATTTAGATATCCTCATTGGTAAAATTATCTATCGTAAAACTCCTGAAGAACTTTCTGGAGGTACATTGGCAGATCATAAGATCGTACAGATGCGGGTTAAATTATCTGAGCAAGAACAGCTAAAATATGAACAGGCGATCGCTGTGCGCCGTAAATTTTTGAGAGAGTCGAATATCTCTTTAGGTAGTCTCGAAGGCTGGCAGCTATTTGTGCAAGCTAGTGCGCGATCGCCCCAAGGAAGAAAAGCAATGTTAGCCCATCGTGAAGCCAAAGAAATTGCTTTAGGTACAGATGCTAAACTCCGTATCTTAATTGATCTACTCAAAAAACATCAAACAGAGCGGATCTTAATCTTTACCAACGACAACGCCACCGTATATCGTATTTCCCAGCAGTTTTTGATCCCTGCCATCACTTATCAAACAGTTGTTAAAGAGCGTCATGATATTTTGACTAGATTCAAAGCTGGAGAATATAAAACCCTAGTTGCTTCCCACGTACTGAATGAAGGAGTTGATGTTCCCGATGCGCGAATTGCCATCATTCTTTCAGGTACAGGTTCTACTAGAGAATATATTCAACGATTGGGTAGAGTTCTCAGGAAAGGCAATACAGCCAACAAACAGGCAATTCTCTACGAGGTTGTGACGGAAAACACCAGTGAAGAGAGAACTTCTGAACGTCGCCGAGGTGAACAAAATTATCAAAATCAACAGTCAGAATATCGACAGTTAAAGTTAATCCCCAATCAACCTAAACCAATCAAGAAACGAGAATTTAAAGTAGCCGAAGAATCTAAGCAATGGAATCAAGAAGAATAAATTCGCAATTTTAAATATTTTGTGTCGCCTCAATAACTTGAGCGCGTAACCACTGATGTTGAGGACGATTAATATTGCGTTGATGCCAAATCATAGATACAGTAAAACCTTCAATTGTCATCGGTGGTGAGAGTAACTTTAAATCCATTGCTTTAGCACACTGCTGTGCCATCCGTCTGGGAAGCAACGCTACACAGTCTGAATTAGCTAATAAAAAAGGAATTGCCATAAAGTGAGGTGTAGACCAAATCACCTGTCGAGATTGCTGTTGTTGTTCTAAAATTTCATCTACTTTTCCTTGAAAATCATCGCGCATGGAAACTAAAAGATGCGATCGCAACAGATAATCTTCCACAGACAACTCTGTTAGAGCATCATCGCTTTTCATCACACAAACAAACTCTTCTCGATATAAATCTTGCTCTACGTGCCAACTTTTGAGCGGTAATTTAGCACCAATAAGTAAATCGATACGGTTGTCGTCTATGGCATCCATCACAGTTTCTTTATTCAGATTAGTAATGCGAATACGAATACCTGGTGCTTGACTACTTAGTTGCTGGATTAAATTAATGCCGATAGTAGCTTCAACATAATCACTGGCAGCAATTCTAAAAGTTGATTGGGCAATAGCGGGGTTAAAAGTTGTTTGAGAAAGTAAAGTTGATTCAATGTCGATCAAAATTTGACGAACGCGATCGCTTATTTGACGGGCATAGGGAGTAACTTCCATCTCTCTAGAAGTCCGAATCAAAATGTCGTCGTTCAATATAGTTCGCAATCGTTTTAAGGCATGACTCATTGCCGATTGACTCATGTTCAGCTTGACCGCTGCTTTGGTGACACTAGCTTCTGCAATTAAAACATCCAGGGCGATTAATAAATTGAGATCGAGTTTACGGAGATTAGTGTAGTCGATATTCACAAATAAAGCTGATTAAATCGATATTATTGATAGTTAGTATTTATAATATTCATTTGACTAATATTATCACTTTTATTATGGTGTAAATAGGCATTTACAAGATAAAACTAAAAAATCAGCATGAAAGTAGTAATTATCGGTGCTAGCGGTACAACGATAAAGTATCCGTTGTGGGAGAAGATCAAGCTGTTCTAAAACGAATTGGCGATCGCTATCAAATTGCTTCTGCTGTTATGCGAATAATTTACTTTGATCTCGCTAACGGTTACTAATCAAATTTTGTTCAAAAGTAATGACTGAAAATATAAATACCACCACGCTTGTTAATCGTTATTTTGAAGCTACTCAAAGCAATAATGCGTCAATTTGGGCTGCTTGTTTTGCTACTGATGCTACTGTTGACGATCCCGTAGGAAGTCCAGAAATTCAGGGAACTGATGCTATTTTAGAAAGAGGAAAAGAGTTTATGGCAAACTTTGAAACTGTAGGTTTATACCCAGAGTACGTTTCGGTAGATAATCTCAGGGCAGCAGCTAAATGGACTGGTCGAGGTGTCACCAAAGATAGTCGAATCGTTAAGTTCGAGGGAATTAATTTTTTTCAATTTGATCGCAGGGGAAAGATAGTCAACTTAGTCGGCTTCTAGAATCCTGCCGATATGATTGAAGTTCAATCCTAAATTGAATTCAATAGCTTATTAGGTAGATGCGATCGCTATTTTTCTCCCAGTTAAAGCCATTACATCAATCAAAAATCAAGTATCAAAAGATAAATATGAAAATTGGATTTATTGGTTACGGAAGCATGGCTGAAGCATTAGCCTCAAAGTGGGTTGCCAAACACTCACTTTTTATCGGTGGACGTAATATTGAAAAAGCTGAGAATTTAGCTAAAAAACTGGGAAAAGATGTTGAATTTGGTTCGGAAAAAGAAGCTGCGACCTTTGGCGAGATTGTAGTTCTGGCAACTCGACACGAAGCAGTTTTTGAGGCGATTGATGCTGCTGGTGGTAGTGATGCTTTAACTGGCAAAGTTTTACTAGATATTAATAATCCAGTAGATACATCTGATTTTTTAGCCAAAAGCTATGATGGTGTTTCTTTATCCGAAGAAATTGCTAAAGTTGTTCCCCACGCTCATGTAGTGAAGGCTTTTAATATGTGCCAAGCCTCAGTATGGCAGATGAATCCCCCAGTGTTTGACGCTCGCCCTTTAGTGGTAATGTATTGCGGAGATAATGAACAAGCTAAACAGCAAATTGCCATTTTGATTGAAGATGTTGGTTGTGAAGCTAAAGACATTGGCGATCTAAAATATGCTCGAATGCTCGAACCTGCTGCTGCCATTGTCATTAAATTACTCTTTTCGGGACACGATCCTTTTACAGTGTTAAATCTCATCCAGCCAGAAATCAAATCCATTCAAAATTGAAAGGTTATTAGATTATGCAAGTTTTAGTAATCGCTCGTGTTAAGTCTGGAATTGCTGTTGAGAAAGTTCTACCTCTTGTCAGTCCTGAAGCTGCAAAAGCCTGGGAATTTTATGCTTCTGAACAAATTCGCCAAATGTATTACATTGCTGATATGAGTGGTGCTGTAATGCTTTGGGAAGGCGAAAGCGTTGAATCTGTTACCAAAGAAGCGCAAAAGTTACCAATGTACGAGGCTGGTGTTCTCGATTTAGAAATTATGCCACTCAAGCCTTATACAGCCTACGCTTCACTTTTTAATTAATGTTGACATCGAAACTCTTAATAATAAGGAATTTAAATCATGGTAAAAATTGTTCGTTTTCATCAATTTGGCGATGCTGATGTACTTCAGCTAGATGAATTACCCTTAGCCGAACCAGGTAAAGGAGAAGTACGCTTAAAAGTCGAAGCGATCGGTTTAAATCGGGCAGAAGTTATGTTTCGCCAAGGGGCATATTTAGAACAACCTGATAGTTTTCCCTCGACTCTAGGATATGAAGCAGCAGGAGTTATCGATGCGGTTGGGGAAGGAGTTACTGAATTTAAGATTGGCGATCGCGTTTCGACTATTCCTGGTTTTTCGATGAAAAATTACGGTGTATATGGGGAAAGTGCGATCGCTCCTGTGACTATGGTTGCTAAATATCCTGAGAAGTTATCACCTCAAGAGGGAACGGCGATTTGGATGCAATATATAACTGCTTACGGGGCGTTGGTTGAATATGGACAGATTAAATCGGGAGATTTTGTCTTAATTTCAGCAGCTATTAGTAGTGTGGGGAGTGCAGCGATTCAAATAACCAAAGCAGCAGGTGCAACTGCGATCGCTACTACTAGAGGAGCGAGTAAAAAACAAATGCTGTTAGATAAAGGTGCAGATTATGTAGTTGTCACCGATGAGGAAGATTTACCCAATAAAGTGATGGAAATTACTCAAGGACAAGGAGCAAACCTTATTTTCGATCCCGTAGCTGGTTCTTTTATCGAAACTCTGGCTAATGCAGCAGCCAAAGGAGCAACTATTATTGAGTATGGTGCATTAAGTTCGGAGGCGACACCTTTTCCACTGTTTGCTGCACTACAAAAAGGCTTAAAAATACAAGGCTATACTCTATTTGAAATTGCTGGCGATCCAGTCAAGCTAGAAAAAGCCAAACAATATATGTATGATGGTTTAGATTCTGGCAAACTCGTTCCGATAATCGATCGCAGTTTTCCCTTAGAACAAATCGTTGATGCTCATCGTTATATGGAATCCAATCAACAAAACGGCAAGATCATTGTCACTGTACCGTAATTATTGCTTAGAGGTGAAGATATGCCATTTCATGACATTACTGAGTTGCCAGAAGAATTTTGCGAGCCAAAAACAGCTTTAGAGCAAGAATTATCAGTTGGCGATCGCATTCAAATTACAGAGTTACTCCACCGCGTCTATTTATGTGAAGACAGTCGAGATTATGATGCACTAAAAAAAATTTTAGTAGATGATTATATCAATGAGCATCCTTTATTTGGGCGACATGAGAGCGCGAGTAGCTTTATTGAATGGTTTAAGAAGACTCCTGCTGGTTTCGATGGTATTCGACATAATTGTTTAAACTCCATAACTCGTGGAGTTAGTCAAGATGTAGCCGAATCAGTTAGTTATATCTTGGTACTTCAGCTTTTTCCAGCCAAATCCCGTAACGAGTCTCCCAATGAAGAGTTAGATTCGCTATTGCCTCGTACTATTGGTCATGGTGTTGTGTGCGATCGCTGGATACGTCAAAAAGGTAGTTGGTATTTACAACATCGAGTTTATCAACAGATGTCTATTAATGGTGATTTCTTACCAGACAAAGTTATGCGCGAAAAAGCTTCTCAAACTTCTTACATTTTCAAAACAGAGGAGTAAAAATGAAAATTGGCATTCTTGGCAGTGGCAATATGGGACGCTCTTTAGGTATTCTTTGGGCGGAACAAAAACACGAAGTATTTTTTGGCGCACGGACAGTAGAAAAAGGTAAAGCGATCGCTAAATCCGCTGAAAATAATACCCAAGGCGGTACAAATGAGCAAGCAGCAATTTTTGGTAATGTATTGTTATATACCATTCGTGGTATTAATCCAGCCGAAGTCCTTACCTCTATCGAGCTTTTGAACGGCAAAATTATAATCGATTGTAATAATTATGATATTCCCGAAAACTTTGCCTATCCGCCTATAGAGCTTTCTTTAGCCGAGAAACTAGCCTCCGAAGTTTCCCAAGCCAGAGTAGTAAAAGCATTTAATACAATGGCACAAGAAGTATTTGAACTGTCCCCACAACCGCTGAAAGAATATAACGTTTCCGTGTTTGTCGCAGGTGATGATGCAGCAGCAAAAAAGACTGTAATGAATCTGGCTCAAGATATCGGTTTTGCACCAGTCGATTGCGGTGAATTACGCTTTGCTCGTTTGCTTGAAGGACTAGGAGACTTTATTCGTTATCTAATGATTGGTCAAAATCTTGGTTCATACGCCACTATTTCTGTGGCAACTTTACCTGAAGCTCAAAATCAGCGTTTGGGTGGAAGACAATCTTCCTCACTTTATTAAAATTTTGTTCAAAGGAGATAGAGCAATGAAATGGCTGCTTGTACTTGTTGCTGCGATCGCTGGAGGACTTCTCCCAACTCAAGCTGGAATCAATGCTCAGTTAGCAAAGAATCTCGGTCATCCACTTTTAGCTGCTTCTGTTTCTTTCGGTATTGGTGCGATCGCTTTAATACTTTACACCATAGTTTTCCATATTTCATTGCCTCCATTGGGTCAAATCAAACAAATTCCTTGGTATTTATGGGTTGGAGGCATACTGGGAACAATCTATCTAACAACCACAATAGTGTTAGCTCCTTTACTTGGTGCTACCACAATGATTGGCTTGATTGTCGCTGGTCAAATGTTAGCGTCGATCGCTCTTGATAGTTTTGGCTTAGTAGGATTTCCAGTGCATCCTTTGAGTTTTTGGAGAGCTATAGGTGCAATTTTGCTAATAGTTGGTGTGGGTCTAATTCAAAGATTTTAGAGCAATAGATTTTATTTTATCTGGAAATTACCAACGTAGAGGGAGCAAATCTTATTTTCGATTAACTAATCATAAGGGCTAAAAAAAAGCTTAACTAATTTAAGCTTCCTGTAAATTAAACTTAATAAACACCAGCACACTGCTAATTAAAAAGCCAATAATAAAACCAAATAAGTGAGCATGAAAACTAACCTGCGGAATTAAATGATCAAAAATAAATTGCACAATAACGATCAAAATAATTTGTTGTAATCGACGTTTAGCAGTAACCGAATGTCTTCTCTTTAACCAAATTTGCAAGAAAATAGCTAAAATTGCGCCAATTAAACCCATAATTGCTGCTGAAGCACCGACTAAAAAAACATTATTTAATCCCAATCTAAAAGCTAATAGTGTAAAGGTTAACATTGAACCGATACCGCTAACTAAATAGATTGTTAAATAATACTTTGCTCCTAAACTCAACTCAATCAAGCGTCCCACAAAAAATAACGACAACATATTTGTTGCTAAATGAAATAAGCCGTAGTGGAGAAAATTAGCCCCAATCAATCGCCACCATTCTCCTGCTAAAACTTTTTCAGGAATCAAAGCTCCCAAACGTTCCAATACTGAAGAACTCTCGCTTCCCCCTAACTTAATCTCTAATCCGTAGATCAGTAAATTTAAGCCAATTAATATATACGTCGTATAGGCTATCTTGTTACGGCTAATTTTCATGCAAAATATTTGGATTTAATCGATTTATAGCTTTAGCAGTCTGAATTCAAACTGAAAATTAAACTAATTAGCAACTAATTTAAGTAGTTAGTTCAAAACATTCAGGTTAAAAGATAGAAGTTACATTACAACTAATACGTGGGGTTATCATAGCGTTTTGTTCTACTCCAGTGAAACAAATATCATACTTTCATCATAGGCAAGTAATATTACTTAATTCTCGCTTAAGAATACAAAAGTTATCGCCAAGAAAAAATTTATCCTTTGCGGTCATTTTTTTAAGACTTAATTTTTAATCTAATTAAAATTAATCAAAGTCGTTAATATAGGTAAACTAACTTTGTTCTGCCAAACTGTACCATGCCCCTATTTCGGATAGTAGCTCTATTCCTTGGTCTGAGCATAATTCTCGGACTATCGATTTGGTTGGTGACATCTCTATCTCACCTCTATATGCAGATCTCTTTTACTGCACCTATTCTGGCTAATCTACTACTGTTGTTAGTGATAGTTTTGATCGGCTCTTTGGTGGGCGGTTATATCTATTACATTAATAAATATACGCGCCGAGGCTCTAGGGGTAAGCCAGGAAAACGTCGAGATAATCGGGTCAGAATACCAGCAGAAAAAACCCAGGTAGCAGCACAAAATCTTCAAGCGTTAAGACAACAAGTAGGGCAAATACAGGACAAAATTGCTCAAAAAGCTTTATTAGGTAGATCTCGACAAATTGAGGCAGATCTCCAACGGGGAGAAGTTAAAGTCGTGATCTTTGGCACAGGATCGGCAGGAAAAACTTCTTTAGTAAATGCCCTCGTCGGCGAAATTGTTGGGGAAACCAATCCGATCATGGGAACAACTACTCAAGGACAAACCTATAGTCTGAAGCTGCGAGGTGTAGGCAGAGAAATCCTGATTATTGATACTCCTGGTATTTTAGAAGCGGGAATTGCGGGAACAGAAAGAGAAAAAGTAGCCAAGCAGCTAGCCACTGAAGCCGACTTACTAGTATTTACTGTTGATAATGATTTGCGTCAGTCAGAATACGAGCCTTTAAAAACTTTAGCCGAAATTGGCAAGCGATCGCTTTTGGTGTTTAACAAAACAGATCTCTATACCGATGAAGATCGCGAAATGATTTTAGGCAGACTCAAAGAAAGAGTAAAATCCTTTATTGCGCCTGGTGATGTTACGGCTATTTGTGCTAACCCCCAACCAGTACAGTTAGCTACAGGAGAAATTATCGATCCACCAGTAGAAATCTTGCCGTTAATCAAAAGACTGGTGGCAGTGTTACGGGCAGAAGGAGAAGATTTAATTGCCGATAATATCTTGCTTCAGTCACACCGCTTAGGAGAAGAAGCCCGCACTATCATTGAAAATCAGCGACGTAGGGAGTCAGATAAAATCATTGATCGCTACCAGTGGATTAGCGCTGGGGTAATTGCCGTCACGCCTGTCCCTGTAGTAGATATGTTGGCCACGGCTGCGGTTAATGCTCAGATGGTCATTGAAATTGGCAGAATTTATAACATTGAACTAGATTTTGAACAGGGTAAGGAATTAGCTTTGTCGTTAGGAAAAACTCTGGTCAGTTTAGGAGTAGTTAAGGGTGCAGTAGATATCTTAGCCAAAGCCCTTCAGCTTAATTTTGCTACCTATATCGTTGGCAAAGCCATTCAAGCTGTATCTGCGGCTTATTTAACTCGTATTGCTGGGAAAAGTTTTATTGAATACTTTAGGCGCAATCTAGATTGGGGGGACGGTGGGATAACAGAAGTGGTGCAGCAACAGTTTCAACTCAGTCGGCGAGATGAGTTTGTCAAATCTTTTGTGCAGGATGCAATTTCTAAAGTGGTGCAACCTCTATCAGAAGCCTGGGGAGATGAAGATCTAGAAGAAGAAGAGGAAGCTCAATTAGTGTCAAAAATGGTCGCGCAGTTAGAAGATGATTGGTAATTTTAACTAAAATTAAATATAGCTAATAGCTAAGAGCCATTAGCTGATTCTAGTTCTAATCTTCGGCAAAGATATAACGGCGTAAATCGGCAGGATTAGGTTCAGGACTGCTTTCCGCAAATTTGACTGCCTCATCTACAGTAGCGGACACCTTTTTGTTAATCTCTTGCAGTTCTTCTGCTGTAGCCAAATTCTGCTCAATTAAATAGGTAGCAAATTTTTTAATCGGATCGCGCTTACCCCAAAATTCCTTCTCTTGAGGATCTCTAAGTTCATCAGGATCTGCTAGAGAATGACCTCGAAAGCGATAGGTCAAGGCTTCAATTAAGGTTGGACCTTCTCCTGCGCGGGCGCGTGCCACTGCCTCTTTAGCCAGGGTATTAACCGCTAACACGTCCATGCCGTCAACCTCGTACCCTGCCATATTAAAGACGCTGGCTTTTTTATAGATTTCGGGTTGAGAAGTAGCGCGATCGTGAGCCATGCCGATCGCCCATTTGTTGTTTTCGACGACATAAATAATGGGTAATTGCCAAAGTGCTGCCATATTTAAACACTCAAAAAACTGCCCATTGTTACTAGCCCCATCACCAAAAAAACATACCGCCACAGCATCAGAACTTTCATCACCCATGGCTTCGCGACGATATTTACTTTGAAAAGCAGCACCCGTAGCTACAGGAATTCCTTCAGCAACAAAAGCATAACCTCCCAAAAGCCCATGTTCTGCCGAGAACATGTGCATTGAACCACCGCGACCCTTGCTACAGCCTGTTTCTTTGCCAAATAATTCTGCCATCACTTCCTTGGCAGGTACTCCCGCACTTAAAGCATGAACGTGATCTCGGTAAGTACTAGAAACATAGTCGCCCTTAGTTCTTAGAGCCTTAATTATTCCCGAAGATACCGCTTCTTGACCGTTGTAAAGGTGGACAAAACCAAACATTTTGCCTCGATAGTACATCTCAGCACACTTATCTTCAAATAAGCGTCCTAAAACCATATCTTCATACAAAATGAATCCTTCTTCTTTAGTTATCTTGACAGAACTAGCATCAAATTTAGGTAAGGTTCTTTCAGCACACATAAAGTAGTTTCAAAATAAAGGCGCAGATATATATTGAATCACAAAACTCCAGTGGACGGAAGTAGTAAGATTTACTCCTCATCTCCTAGATAAGAACACCAATCGCTCCAACCACCAGGATACAACTTAGCATGGTTGATTCCTGCCAAGCTGAGAGAAAATAAGTTAACACAGGCTGTCACTCCAGAACCGCAATAGACAATTATTTCTGCTGCTGAATAATCTTCCCATAACTGTTGATGTGCCTGCTGGGACTTGAGATATCCCGATTCATCACTCACCTGCTGCCAAGGAGAATTAACTGCACCTGAGATACTTCCAGCAATCGGATCGATGGGTTCTGCTAATCCCAGATAGCGATCGCGATCGCGCGAATCAACAATCACTACACCATCATGGTTTTGAGCAGATCTAACTGCATCTATATTTACCAACCAATCTGAATGAGGTTGAGGTGAAAAACTTCCCAATCTCTTTGCTGCAACAGCGTTACTCACAGGATAATTATGTTTGAGCCAGTCATTCCAGCCACCATCGAGTAAAACTACCCCGTCATGTCCTAAGTAACGTAACAACCACCATAAACGCGCTGCAAAAGCAAACCGAGCATCATCGTAAGCTACTACTAGGGTTTCATTTTTGATAATTCCCATGTCTGCCAACTTTTGACCCAGCAGCTCTAAATCTGGCAAAGGGTGTCTTCCTCCGTGGCGCTGTACTTTACTCGCTAAATCTCGGTCTAAACTCAAGTAGTATGCACCTTCAATATGACTAACGTAATATTGTTCTTCGCCCCAGTGGGGATCGGCTAGCCGAAAACGACAATCTACTATTACTACTTGGGGATTATCTAATTGAGAAATCAACCATTCGCTATCGACTAGATATTTTGTTTTTTTCATGAGTTATTTTTGACATGACTCAGATAGATTATCTTAAGACTCGATTTAGCTGATCAATATTTTATTTCGGGGCAAGAGGTTTTGTGGCTTTTTGCTGAGTAGATACAGGGAATCGCTTTTTACCCAAAACCCGATCTACCCAATCATGTAGCAAAATATAAAAACAAGGAATCAGAAACAAGGTTAATAGGGTTGCCAATGCCAACCCAGAAAAGACCACAATCCCTAATGGTTGCAAAAACTCTCCTCCTTGTCCTAAGCCCAATGCCAAAGGAAACATCCCGACTACAGTGGTGATAGTAGTCATTAGGATAGGACGCAATCTTTGGGGCGCTGCCTGTACAATTGCCGTGGCGCGATCGCATTTTTCTCGCTCTCGAATTTGATTGGCTAACTCGACCATAATAATCGCGTTGTTGACCACAATACCGACTAGTAAAACTGCTCCCACAATTACAGTTACACCAATCGCCGTTTGGGTAAGAAACAGCCCCCAAATTCCTCCTGCTAATGCCAAAGGCAAGGTGAACATAATTACCAACGGATCGATCAAGGAATTGTACTGTACTGCCATGACTACAAAAACTAAAAATGCCGCCAGTCCGCCTAAAACAGCGAAAGTAGACTGAATTTCTTGATTGCTTTGGGCAGCAGCGCTGGGGAGGCGATTTACTCCTTGTGGCAGGTTAATCTCTTGAAAAATCTGCTCTAGTTCGGACAAAGCTGCTCCTAAATCTGCATCCTCATTGAGGCTGCCTGCGATGAGAAACACCTGTTGTTGGTTGATCCGCTGAATTTCTCCAGGTGCTTGCCCCTCTTCGATGCTAGTAATATCTCCTAAGCGAACTAAGCTATTACTATCTTCGATAAATAATGGGATTTGCTTTAGTTGAGAGGGACGACGAATTGCATCATCTTTAAGCTCAACTCGTACGTCTACAAGACGCTCTCCCCGCTGTAGCTGTGTGGGAACTGAACCTTCGAGTGCAGTTTCTAAAGTATCGCCGATATCTTGAACATTTAAGTTGAGATCCGCAGCGCGTTCTCGATCTAGGCGAATTTGAATTTCGGGCTGGCGAGGATCGGCATCGGGACGAAAGCTGGATAGAGTGGCTCTTTGTTCTAAGGTATCTAACACCTGTTGTCCTGCTTGTTCTAGTGCCTGAGAATTTTGCCCCTGAAGGATAATATCAACTTCCGCCCCCCGTACTGGAGAGTTGTTTAAAACTAAGCCCCGCACTTCACCAGGACTAAGAAGCAGGCGAATATCAATTAAATTTAGCTTGTCGAATTCTGCCGTTACCCGCGACACAAAAGCCTCAACATCTGTATTTGGCTTGAGAGTTATAGTGCTAGAACCACGCAAGGGATTCTCGCTGGTATTGCTACCAAACAGATAGCCTCCAGATGTCGTAAAAACATATTCAGTCTCTGGCTGGGCTAATAAAATCTCATCCACTTTTGCCATAACTTGGCGATTAGTTTCTAGGGGTGTTCCTGGAGGAAATTGAGCCCGTAATTGAGCTTGTCCTGTATTGATTCGAGGCAAAATCTCTTGAGGAATTCGACCAATAACTAAAAGGCTACTGCCACCCAGCAGTAAAAAAGTTAAGCCAATTGCCAGCAACCGCCGTTGTAAAACCCGTTTAAGTATGATGCCGTACCATCTGGTAGCAGCTTCAAATTGGCGATTAAATGCCTGTAATAGCCAAAAAAGACCAATCTTACTCGATTTGCGGATTGCCAGCAAACGAGAAGCAAGCATTGGTACGACTGTTAAAGCTACTAAAACTGAGGCAGCTACAGCAAAGCTAACGGTCAAAACTAATTCATTAAACAGCAAGGCAATAAAACCACCGATGAGCAAAAAAGGCAACACGGCAACCAAATTGGTACTGGTAGAGGCAGCTAACGCCGATTCTACCTCTTGACTGCTAGAAATCGATCGCTCGATCAACTGACGAGAATTGAGTCGCGTCTGTGCATCTTTGCCTGGGGTCATCCCTGCACCTTCGGCGATGTTCTCCAGCATGACAATAGAGTTATCGACGACAATCCCGACTCCTACTGCCAATCCGCCTAGGCTAAAGACATTGAGAGACAAGCCAAACATTTTCATCAAAATAATTGCCATCAGTGTTGCCAGAGGAATTGCCGAGACGACGATCGCAGTTTGACGCAGTGAACCGAGAAAAAGCAAAACAGCGATCGCAGCTAGTCCTGCGCCAATCAGTCCAGAATTGGTAACGTTGCTAATGGCATTGCGAATAAAAATTGATTCATCTAGGGTAGCAACCAATTCCAGATCTTCGGGAACTATCCCTGTCTGTCTTAACTCCTCAATTCGCTGTTTAACTCCCTCGACTACCTCAATGGTATTGGCTTCGGGCTGCTTTTGAATACTGAGTTTTACCGCAGGTTGTTCGTTGAGAAACACAAAAACTCGCTGGTTGGCTTGACCATCGATTACCTGGGCAAAATCCCGCAGATATACGCGAGGGGGAGATGTTAAATTGTTTTCCGTTGCTGCTGTCGATTCTACTTCAAAAGAGAGATTGAGAATTTCCTGAGCATTTTGAAACCTTCCCACTACACGAGTCAAGGGTTCATTAAGTTTCCCCAAAATTCGCCCTCCAGAAATATCCTGATTGGTTTCTTCTAATTCGGTCAGGACGTCATTTAAGCCTATGCCCAAAGCTTGAAGACGACTGAGATCGATTAAAACCCTTACCTCTTCCTCGACTCCACCAGAAACGTCTACTACCGCTACACCCTCAACAACTCCTAATTCTCGTGCCAGTTCTTCATCGGCAAGCACGCGCAATTGCAAAGGATCTAAAGATTGAGATGTCAATGCTAATTCGTATACGGGTAATTGAGAAGGATCGACTTTAAACAGTCTTGGTTCTTCGACCGTATCTGGTAGGTTAGATCTCGCCCGATTAAATGCAGCTGTGGCATCGTTTAAAGCGCGATCGAGATTGCCCCCTGGTTGAAAGTAAAGATCTATACTTACCTGTCCTTCACGAGTTTGCGAAAAAACCTGTACTACTCCTTCAGTGGCAGCCAGCCCTTCTTCTAAAGGTCGAGTCACTTCATCTACGGCAACTTCGGGAGAAATGCCAGGTACGTCAACTCTTAAACCAATGCGTGGATAGGTAATGGCAGGGAGTAAATCTACTTGGATATTAAATAGGAAAAATACGCCAATCACAACTACCGCTAGAGTTAGCATCAGAGTACCGATGTGTTGGCGAATGGCAATAGTAGTGATACTAAAATTGGAGGCAGAAGAAGTTTTCATCGTGGAGGGGCAAACGGCCGTTCGCCCTTACTGGAATTTTGTTTTATGATTCTGATGCTGATTCAGAGATAAAGCTGAGGCGAACCGAATCGCCATCCCGCAAATTGCCACTGCTAGCCACGACAAATTCTTCTCCTGGTTTTAGTCCAGAGAGAATTTCTACCTGCGAATTAGCGCGATCGCCTAATTTCACTTGACGGGCTGCAACTGTTGCCTGTTTTCCTTCTCGTTTGAGGGTAAATATGGTTGCAGTATCTGATTGAGAATTATTTTGTTTTGCCCCTTCTGATGCCACCTGGACTGCTGTTTCAGGAATGACTACGCTCTGATTATTCTGCTGACCAAAATTTACCCGCGCCAGCAATCCTCGACCAATACGGCGATCGCGAAGCGTACCCTTCGGGTATTCGCGATTTGGGATAGTTACCTCTACGGGAATCAAACGGGCAGTAGCATCGGCAGCCAAAGAAATTTGGGTTACTTCTCCTGTAAAGGTTTGCTCTGGTAATGCATCTAACTGTACTTGTGCCATCTGTCCTACCCTAACCCTTGCTAGTTCCAATTCAGAAATCTGCACCTGTACCTGGATCTGGCTAAAATCTCCTAATCTCAGTACTTCATCGCCTGGTTGGGCTAAGTCTCCTGGTTCTAAAACCCGTTCTAATACCGAACCCGTCACGGGGGAAGTCAAAACGGTAAATGATTGTCTTTGTTGTTCTTGAGCAACTAATGCCTCTTGTGCTGCTACGCGCCTTTGGGCAGCTACTACTGCTGAGGAGCGATTGGCTACTTGCTGTTGAGCAGAGCGTAATCTTTGTTCTGCCGTCCCCACTGCCGTTCTATCTAATTCTGCTTCTTGCTCGGAAATCGCCCCCTGCTCAAAAAGTAGGTTCGTCCTGGCTGCATCAGACTGTGCCTGCTTTAGTTCTAGCTGTGCTTGTTCAACTTGTGCGCGGGCATCGTTGACATCTGCTTCTAAACTGGCTACTTCTGACTGTAGGGCTGCAACCTCTGCTTCTGCTTCTCTCACCGTAGATGCTGAGATTGAATCATCGATTCGCGCTAATACTTGATCTTGCTCTACTCGATTCCCTACGTCTACTGTCATATCCAGTATTTGTCCTTCAATGCGCGATCGCAAAGAAACTTCTCGTACTGGAAAAGTCGTACCTACATACTCGGTGTCTTTTTCTAATGACCCAAGACTAGCTACTGCTATATCAACAGATAAAGATTTTTCTTGAGGACGAGAAGCTTCAGATTCACTTTGAGCATCTCCTGGGGGCAACAAATTGCAACCTGATGAAATCAATAGCAATACAGGTAAAAACAGCAACCAATGTGAAAATCTAGCTGAGTTTTGCGACCTAGCAGTATATTTAGTAACAGAAAATTTGACTGGCATAATTTTACGAAACTGAAGCAGGCAGAGGTGATTCAATTTCGTTGGTATTGAATCAAACTAGATCGAAGTGATATTTTTAACAATTATTATATCAATCTTTTATTAAGAACTGTTTAGGCGATCGCGGTATCTAAATGAAGAAGAATTATGGGATTGTCCCGATTCGCAAGCTTTAGTAATCAGATGATGTTGTGGTGATAAATGACAGACAGGATCGGTAGCAGTTGCATCACCAGTTAACAACAGGGCTTGGCAACGACACCCCCCAAAGTCAACAGCTTTACGAGGGCAGCTACGACACGGTTCTTCCATCCAGTCTGTGCCACGAAAGCGGTTAAAGGCTGCGGATTTAGACCAAATCCATTCTAAAGAGTGATCTCGAACGTTATCAAAATTCAGTTCGGGAATTGAAGCAGCCACCTGACAGGGTAGAACATCCCCATTGGGGGCAATTACCATCGTGCGCCGTCCCCAACCGCCCATACAGGGTTTGGGATACTGTTCGTAGTAATCGGGCAACACGTATACAACACCCATTGGGAAATACTTTTCTTGTTGGGCGATCGCTACTACTTGTTTGGCTCGTTCTAACTGTTCTAGCGTAGGTAATAGTGCATCTCGGTTAAGTAAAGCCCAGCCGTAATATTGTGTGTTAGCTAGTTCAAC
This sequence comes from Pleurocapsa sp. CCALA 161, assembly GCF_003003995.1. Taxonomy (GTDB): domain Bacteria; phylum Cyanobacteriota; class Cyanobacteriia; order Cyanobacteriales; family Xenococcaceae; genus Waterburya. The sequence goes on from NZ_PVWF01000028.1 coordinate 17,366, forward strand.
TCGATCTGCTTCTAAAGTTTTGCATAGTTCTAAAATTTCTTCAATGCGATCTAGGTTATGGCGATGTAGCACCACATTAATAGTGAGAGGAAAATTCAACTGTTTGACTAAACGGGCTGCGGTAAGCTTTTGCTCGTAAGATGGAATTCCCGCAATATAGTTGAGTTTGTCTACTTGGCTATCTTGAAGACTAATCTGAATATGATCGAGTCCACAATCTCGTAGTTTGATTGCTCGATCTTTGGTGAAAAGAGTACCGGCGGTAATGAGAGTGGTATAAATACCCGTTGCTGTTGCGGTTTCTACCATCAACTCCAAATCTTGACGCAACATAGGTTCGCCACCTGTAAAGCCAAGCTGTAGAACACCCAGATTTGCAGCCTGTTTGATTAACTTTAGCCAGTATTCAGTAGTTAATTCTTGACGATATCTACTACTATCGTAGTTAGTCGGATTAGAACAGTAAGGACAGCGCAATGGACAGCGATAGGTTAACTCAGCCATGAGGGTTAGAGGCAGATCTAGATCTATCATGGCGTTTTGTTAATCAACAATCCTCGTTTCAACATCTGTAATAACAAATTCTGCACCTGATTAATATCTACGTCGCAAAATTGACTTGATAAAATTTGCGAGATCGCAGTAAAAGAACGATAACCATCACAGATAGAAAGTATTGCTACCGCAGTAGGATTCAAAAACAACGCACCTTCAGGAAATAATAGCCAATGCTGCTGTCTAGCTGTACTCCAGTGTAAACGCACACCACTGGCAAAACCTAAATTGTCCAAATAATAAACTCGCTCTTCTTCGATCATTGTAGAAAAATTAAGTAATTAGTTTACTTGCTACTTGTACGTGCGAACCGTCGTTCGCCCCTACCTCTTACCTAATTGCTATTCAACAGGGCGAGTCTCACCTCGCTCAATTGCATCTAGCTGACTCCAGAGCAAATCGCATTTGAAGATTAATGCTCGAACGGCTTGTTCTTGACTGTTACGGGTTTGACAACGTTCTAAGACCAAGTTCAGGGCATAACGAGCATCGCGGGGCGCTTGTTTTAAGCGTACTCGAAAGTATTCAAATCCAGCTGGATCGATCCAGAGGTAATGCTTTTCTAAAGCTGCTAACCTTACCTGAATTGCACCAGGGCCAAACAATTCTGTCAAGGAAGAAGCGATCGCAATAATCCAAGGTTGAGTACGGCAAAAATTGATGTAAGCATCCACCGCATAGCGTATCCCAGGCAAAACATATCGTTCGTCTAATAGTTCTGTACGCTCAATCCCTGCCGCTTCACCCAATCTCAGCCAGGCTTCAATTCCCCCCTGATCTTCTCCTCGCCCATCATGGTCGATAATTCGCTCGATCCATTCTCTTCTTATTTCTCGTTCTGGACAATTGGCTAAAATAGCAGCATCTTTTAAAGGAATACTTTTCTGGTAATAAAAGCGGTTTGCTGCCCACCGTCTTATTTCTGTTGGACTCAACAAGCCTTCATTCATTCGGCGATGAAAAGGATGAAGATCGTGATATCGGAATTTTTGAGCATAAAGTCGGGCTGACAATTCCTCTACTGTCCAAGGTGGTTTTTGTTCTTCTACTCTTTGCATCTTGCTTGAGATAAATACAACATTATTTCTAATTACTTCCAATTACTTCTAATTGCTTTACTTGTTTATTAAAGGTATAGCCAATAACTGAACTTGCCTTCATTTAACTTTGTACGGCTATAACTACAATTCAATAATTAATCCGTCATAACCAACTTCCATCCCTGCTGCTTCAACTAGTTGGCGTTGGGGTGAATTACCAATGAGAATTGGATTGGTGTTATTAATATGAGTAAAAATTTTGCGCGACGAGGAAAGTTGAGATAGACGCTTGAGACTACCGCCCTCACTTGAAAGAGGTAAATGACCCATAGATAAAGCGGTGCGGTGTGACATTCCCAGTTTTACCAGTTCGTCATCTTGCCAAAAAGTACCATCTACCAAAATACAGTCACTCGACTCAAACCGAGCGATAATTGAGGGAGTCAATTCAGCTAATGCTGGTGCATAAGTAGCAACTCCACCAGTAGCGCGATCGCGGAAGGTAAACCCCACTACCCAATTACCCTCTGCCGAAGCTCGATCTCGCATATACTTAGGCGGAGTACCAGTTAGTAAAAAGGCTTCTATTTCCAAGCTCGACTCTTTTTTGTCGCTAAAATCTATAACCGAACCTGGTTTGATTTCCGACCATTCCACCCCACAGTAATTTTCTAGTATCCGCAGTAGAGAAAAACCTTCAGTCAATGCCCGTCTGATAGTATCCGTGCCGTAAATCTGAAGTGGTTCGTTGGACTCTCTCAAAATTATTAAACCTGCGGTATGGTCGATCTCAGCATCACTCAGCAGCACCCCTGCAATTGGACTAGAGCGAATTGAAGTAAAGGAGCGATCGCGAAGGCTTTCTAGTTGTTGACGCACATCGGGAGAGGCGTTGACCAACAACCAATCTCCCGAACTGCCACGAACCGCTAAAGATGATTGAGTACGCTGATGTACTTCCTGTTCCCCTGTGCGAGTAGCCTGACAACCAGGACAGTTACAGTTCCACTGAGGAAATCCGCCCCCTGCTGCCGAACCCAAAATACGGATCTGCATTATTGCCACTGATGGACGTAAGCGGTTACTTCCATACAAAGATCAAACTCTTCAAACTCAGGTGACTCCCAGACGGCGATCGGTTTTCCCGTAGTAGAGAGGGCCGTATTTGTCGTATTTTTATTTCTATTGGCAGGATCTTTTTCTTTCTTAATAGAACCTAAATAATCTTTTGCTCGATCTACCATTATATTTGTTACTCCTAATTGTTTACTGTGTTTTACTTTTAAAGTAGAGATTAATACCTATTACTAGTTCTCCTCGTCACCCAGTCTCAACCTTCAGGTTCAATACTAATCAAAGATCCATTCTGCTCGTCTGTTAAGACATATAGCATCCCGTCTGGACCTTGCCGTACATCCCGTACTCTTTGACCGATTGCAATTGACTCTTCACCCAAAATATTCCCCTCTCCGTCGAGGTCGATATGACGAACATCACGAGAAACTAAGCCTCCGGCAAACAAATCTCCCTGCCATTGAGCAAAGCGATCGCTCGAATAAAATGCCAGTCCAGAAGGTGCAATTGATGGTGTCCAGATTAACTCTGGCTCTGGTACATCAGGACGAGAACTAATTTCTGCCACTTTCCCCCCAGTGTATTCATCACTGTAGCTAACTTCAGGCCAACCATAGTTTTGCTTGGCTTTAATTATATTTACCTCATCGCCACCCCTCGAACCATGTTCTGTTGCCCAAACACGTTTGGTAACAGGATCGATGGTCATTCCCTGAATATTACGGTGTCCATAACTCCAAATAGCCGAATTTGCGTCGGCATTATTAACAAAAGGATTGTCTTGAGGAATTGAACCATCATCGTTTAATCGCACCACCGAACCAAGATGAGAATTAAGATTTTGAGCCTGATTGCGGATCAAGTCGCCATTAAGCTGAATTGGCGGATTACCACCATCCCCTAACCCCACCAACATCGTATTATCGGGTAGCCAAACGATACGCGAACCAAAGTGTTGACCCTCTGGTTTGGTCGGATTGACTTCAAAAATATCCTCCCAATTTTGCAGACTAGTTCCATCAAAAGTAGCTCTGGCAACTTTGGTACGGTTCGCTTGGTTAGTACCATCAGAATAGGTAAAGTAGACTAGCTGATTTTTAGCAAAATTAGGATGTAGGGAAATATCTAACAAACCCCCGTGATTGACGGCAAAGACTTCAGGAACTCCCGAAACAGGTTCTAAATCTAACTTTCCATCTCTGATAATTCTCAATCTTCCTGGTCGTTCGGTAATTAATATTGAGCCATCGGGCAGCCATGCCATCCCCCAGGGGCGCTCCAACCCTTGTGTGATAGTTGTCGTTCTAAAATTATTAGCAACCGCAACATTACTATCGGAGACAACGGGACTATTTGATGAGCCATTGGCAACCTTAGCAGAAGTAGATTCTTTAAGAACCGAACAACCCATAAAAGTTAAAAGAACGCTCGATAATAGTGCTGTTTTAATTTGACGTTTGATCATGCTATTCATGCTGCCCGAAATGCGATCGCTTTACGAAGATGTTTTCTCAAAGTATTTCGATAAAAATTCAAATTAGACCATATTTTTAGCTTAAAAGATAAAGATGACAGAGAAATGACAGGACAGTCGGTTCAAGGCAGATCTCTTTATTGTTCACCAGCGATCGTTTATCATCTATTTTATTTAATCCTTAATAATTTAGATGTTAATTTTATTGGTCGAGGACGATCCTGCACAGCTAGAACCTTTGCAGACAGCCCTATCACAGGTAGGACATATAGTTGATGCGGTAGAAGACGGCTCGACGGCGCAATGGCTGATTAAAGAAAAAAGCTATGACTTATTAATTTTAGACTGGATGTTACCCCAGGTAAGCGGAGTTAAACTATGTCGACAGTATCGCAACTTAGGTAATACTTCTCCAGTACTCATGCTTACTGCCAAAGACACTACCACCGATAAGGTTGATGGTTTAGATGCGGGGGCAGATGATTATATTGTTAAACCTGTAGATGTTTTAGAGTTATTAGCCAGAGTCAGAGCTTTAGGCAGGCGATCGCCTTTATGGACGGGGGATACCTTAACTTTAGGGGATTTACAGCTAGATTTAACTACCCTGAACTTGGCAAAAAGAGAAAAAAAGATACAGCTTTCAGTCAGAGAATTTCAACTGATGGAGTATCTGATACGCCATCCTCAACAAGTACTATCCCGCGATCAGATCGAACAAGCACTTTGGAGTTGGGGAAGTGAACCTGAGAGTAATGCGGTGACAACTTTGGTGAGAAGGCTAAGACAGCGTTTGGCAACAGTTGGGGCAAAAGATTGCCTGGAAACAGTTTATGGTATGGGATATCGTTTAGATGTTCGAGATTAAAATTAATTATTTACTATTAATTTAATTTATTAGATTAGCTCGCCCGATCTTAGACACGGGATAGTCTTGTCATTTCTGTGTCATATTTTCTAGGTAACTATAAATAAATAAGAAACTTTGGCAGAAAGTCAGGCGATCATCGTTACAGGTGGAGATGGGTTTATGGATAAAGCTGCCGTGCAGGTGGTTGAGTAGTCAGTAGTCAGTAGAAATTGTAATTATGCTAAAAGATAAACCTAATCACAAACCAAAGATAGTCATCATCGGGGCTGGTTTTGCAGGATTGAGAGCAGTAAAAAACTTAGCCAGAATTGATGCAGAGATATTATTAATAGATCGCAATAATTACCATACTTTTGTGCCATTACTTTATCAAGTAGCAACTGCTTTTATTCCGCCGAAAACTGTCGCCTATCCCTTACATAAATACTTGCATTCTGCTGCTAACACACGTTTTTTTCAAGCAGAAGTTTTAGCAATAGATTTTGAGCGCAAATTTGTCACAAGCGATCGCGAAAATATTATTTATGATTATTTGGTAATAGCTACGGGGAGTAAAACCAAGTTTCTCGGTGTCGATGGCGCACCGAAATACACTTATCCCTTGCGAACTTTTAATGATGCGATCGCTTTACGGGATCGCATTTTGGGTAACTTGGAACGTGCTGTTACCTGTACTGACTACGAAAAACGACAACAATTACTCACTTTTATCATAGTTGGTGGTGGGGCAACAGGAGTAGAATTAGCAGGGGCTTTGAGTGAGTTAATTCAAACTAGCTTGGTTGATAACTATCCCCAACTCGATCCCAGAGAAGTTAAAATCATACTGATTCATTCTGGAACTAGATTACTGGCTGATTTTCCAGAGCGTTTAGGAGACTACACTGGTAAACAATTACGCCGTCGCGGAGTAAAAATTCACTTCTCTACTCGTGTTCATTCGGTAATGCCTGGAGCGATAGAACTAGACGACGGGACAATAGTTAAAACCGCAACGATTATTTGGACAGCAGGAGTAGAGGCTAATCTTCCTGCCGATTCCGAGAACTTATCTACAGCTAAAAGCTCTAAAGAACTTCTAAAAAATATAGCTCCGCGTCGCGATCAAGCCTGCGTCAGCTCGACATTGCAACTATTAAATTACCCTGAAGTTTATGCGGTGGGAGATGTGGCATATGTAGAACAAGACGGTAAACCACTGTTAGGAATTGCACCAGAAGCTTTACAGCAGGGAACAGCAGTAGCTGGTAATCTTAAACGACAACTTCGAGGATTGCCCCCCAAATCTTTTAATTACTTTAATAAAGGAACAGCAGCCATAATTGCTCGCAACGCAGGGGTTGCTTATCTGTTTGGCAAAATTCCCTTAAAAGGCTGGTTCGCTTGGCTGTTGTGGTTAGGCATTCATTTATATTATCTACCTGGTTTATCCAATCGCTTAATAGTTTTTAAAAGCTGGGTTAGAAACTATTTCACAGGAAAACGTAATCTTCGCCAAATTGCCTCTAAATCTACCAAAATCCCTGTTAACGGCGCATAATCTCAATAATCACAATCTTAATCTTATCAATAGGAGTTTATTGGAAAATGAAATACATACCTTTAGCTGCCCGTATTTGTCTTTGCATCATCTTTATTCATTCAGGAATTGGTAAGATTTTCGGTTTTGCCAGTACTGCTGAAATGATGGCAAATCAAGGCTTACCTATTGCCAATGTGTTATTAATCTTTACGATCGCTTTCCAATTACTTGGCGGTTTTTCTTTGCTGTTAGGCTATAAAGTCAAAATCGGCTCGATCTTGCTAATTTTATTTTTAATTCCTGCCACCCTAGTATTTCACAATCCCATTGCCAATCCTGATGAAATAAATTCTTTTCTCAAAAACATCGGTCTAATTGGCGGATTATTGATGGTTATCTATGCAGGTGCTGGCGCATTAAGTATCGATAACTCTACACAAAGATCGCAACACCAACAAAAAATAACCTCCAACCACTAACCACTAACTATAAAATAATTAGTTTAATTAGAACTGCTGTTCGTTGGCAACACAGTACAAGGATATTATTTTGCCTCCTAACCTTATTTGGCATTTTAGATAAAATACAAACTAGCTAATTTATCTCTGATGATATTTAGCGATCGCGTTTGAGATCGTAAATAACTTTTTCGGCAATCCAGTTAGCCGAACGTCCAGGATGGCTATTTGAAGTACTATTCATTAAACGATTAACAGTCTGTTGATTATGAACCAGTCTTAATAACTCTCGACGTAGCTTAGGACTAGTGCGAGCGAGTAAGGTAACATTGCTGCTGTTATTTATTCCAGGTAACAAGTTAACAAAAGATGGCTTATATGCCTTTCTCACATAATAGCCAACTACTCCCGTACCAAGGGCTAATCCAGTTAAGCCGATCATATTTTTCAAACCGTCATCGGTTTCATTGTCATATGGAATATTACGATCATCAATCTGGCTCAAGATTAATTCTGCGTCCCTCGCTCTGACTAAATTAGCTTCATTAGCCTTTACAGGTAAAGCGACAACAGTACCTACAATACTCGTGCCAATTATAGTTGTCACAATGGTTTTTAAATTAAACATCTCGTTTCTCTATTGTCATCTATCAGTTTTAATACTTATTGTGACGCTTAAATATGACAAGGAGGTGTCAATAGTTAAATGATTTGGCGATCGCTTTTTGCTCAAAAAAAATAGCCGAGGATTAACTCGGCTTTTGTAGTTACTGTTGCTTTTAATTTGCTACCACTTCAATAAATTAAACTGCTCCATATCGATCGTGTTGCGGTTACGATAAATAGCTAACACAATTGCCAAACCAACCGCTGCTTCTGCTGCTGCTACAGTAATTACAAATACGGTAAATACCTGACCTCTAATATTTTCTGGATCTAAATAATTAGAGAATCCTGCCAGATTTAGGTTGACCGCATTGAGCATCAACTCAATGGACATCAAAACTCGTACTGCATTACGGCTAGTAATTAAACCATAAATTCCGATACAGAATAATGCTGCTGCAAGCAACAAAAAATATTCTAACTGCACTGTATTTATCTCTCCTTATTTATTTGCTATCTAATTAACTAATACTAATTCTACTTATCACTATCACCACTCAAAGTAGCAAACTCGCGAGGGCGTTCGGGTAAAGTTAGCTTAGTGCTAATCGTATCGTCAGTAACTAAGGATTCAGGAATTAAATCACGACGTGCCAAGATAATTGCTCCTACCATCGCCATCAAGAGCAATACTGAAGCCAGTTCAAACGGCAATAGATAATCGCTGAAGAAATGTTCACCTAGAGCTACAACTGTGTTTTCCACGGGAACAGAGACAGTATCAAGTGACCAAGGAGTTGCTAAGACCATTGTTCCTAATAGGGCAAACAGTCCAAAGCAGACTAGGGCAGTTGCTGCTTTGCGTATGATCCGCCCAGGAAGTTCAACATAATCTTCTTGCTTATTAACCAACATGATTGCGAACAAAATTAATACGTTAACCGCACCGACATATACCAGAATTTGGGCCGCTGCAACAAAGTCGGCATTGAGCAGGATATATAAACCAGCAATACTAATAAACACTCCTGCTAGTAAAAAAGCAGAATGGACAATTTTTGGGAGTAGGACAACTCCCAAGGCTGTTCCAATCATCATTAAACCCAAAATTACCAAAGAAACTATCTGTACCCCTTCAGCTAAATTCACTCTTTTCTCCTCTTGCTAAGTTAGTCAATTAAAAATGTTTGTCTATCCTTCTGTTGCTGTTTCTTCTTTTGGTTTAGCAGCTTCAATTTCTGCGAGAATTTCCTCTGGGCGTTTGCCGGCGCGTTGAGTTCCTTTGGGTAAACCATGAGGTTCTACTTCGCCTTTGGGTAGGTAAGCGAACTCTTTGAGAGGAGTTACCATTGGATCTTGAGTTACCTTGTAAGGTAAGCGTCCTAAAGCTACGTTATCGTAATTAAGCTCATGACGATCATAGGAGGCTAATTCATATTCCTCGGTCATGGAAAGACAGTTGGTGGGACAATATTCGACGCAATTACCACAAAAGATGCAGACCCCAAAATCAATACTGTAATGGTTAAGCTTTTTCTTTTTGGCTACCTTGTCAAATTCCCAATCAACTACAGGGAGGTTAATCGGACAGACGCGAACACAGACTTCACAGGAAATACACTTATCAAATTCATAGTGAATTCTACCTCGATAGCGTTCGGAAGGAACTAGTTTTTCGTAAGGATATTGAACGGTGACAGGACGACGAGACATGTGATCGAAGGTAACGGAAAGACCTTGACCAATATATTTAGCAGCCTGCCAACTTTCTTGGGCATAGTCTTGCACTTGTTTGAGGATATTAAACATGATGTTCGCTCTTGCTTTATTTTGTAAGTTAAATACTTTTTGCTTTAATTAGCCACCAAAAGCTACGGGAAAAGATATTTTCAAAGCAGCAGTAATCAGTAGGTTGGCGAGAGAAATTGGTAAGAGAAATTTCCAGCCTAAGTCTAACAATTGGTCGATCCGCACACGGGGTACAGTCCAACGCAATAAGACGGCGATAAATACTAGGAAGTATGCTTTAACCAAAGTCATAATGATGCCTAATGAAGCAGTCAATACCTGTAGCCAGGGAGTAGTGTCGGCAACGCCAATCCAGTCTGCTAGACGATCTAAAGGAATAAAGAATTCCCACCCACCGAGATAGAGAACGGCAAAAACTAATGCCGATAAGACTAAGTTTACATAAGAACCTAGATAGAAAAGAGCAAATTTCATCCCTGCATACTCTGTCTGATAACCTGCAACTAGTTCTTCTTCTGCTTCAGGCAAATCGAAGGGGAGACGTTCACATTCAGCTAAGGCTGCAATCCAAAAAATAATAAAACCCACGGGTTGTCGCCAAATATTCCAGCCCAAAATCCCATAGCCTGACTGTTGCTCGACAATATCGATGGTACTAAGACTATTAGACATCATCACGATCGCCAACACGGATAAAGCTAAGGGAATCTCATAACTAATGGATTGGGCTGCGGCTCTCAATCCTCCTAATAAAGCGTACTTATTATTAGAAGCATAACCCGACATTAATAGCCCAATTGGGGCAATGCTAGATAGTGAAATCCAGATAAAGATCCCTACGTTTAAATCTGTCACTACTAAGTTTTGTCCAAAGGGTACGATGAGATAGGACAAAAATACGGGGATGACCACTAGGACAGGGCCAAGAGTAAATAACCAAGGATCTGCTTTAGCTGGAATAACGTCTTCTTTAAAAACTAGTTTGATCCCATCAGCCACGGGCTGTAATACCCCTAACGGTCCTGCATATTCTGGACCGATGCGCTGTTGAGCGGCAGCCGAGATTTTTCGCTCTAGCCAAACTACTACCAAAACTCCCACGGTTGCGCCAATAATCATTAACAACATTGGCAGAGGTAGCCAAATTGCTTTAGCTAAACCAAAGGGAAGTCCAAAATCCTGAAGAGTTTGAACAAAAGTTCCTTGTAAGTCAATTCCTGAATTCATATTTGTATATCGTATTGGATTTGGATTAAGCTAATCTCAGACTATAGCTAGAGTTTAGACAATTTTCTATTCCTTATCATTGCTAGTATATCGTTGTCCGCTGTTCCCTAAATTTTGAATTAGTTATAAAACTTAATTAAGAGTCTGATGATAACTACATCTAAACAGAAAACCTGGTCAAACGCGATCGCCCGACCCGCGCCAGAATTTGATTTAACACCGCTATTAGTTATTTCTGGTGCAATACCCGCAGATTTACGTGGCTCACTCTATCGTAATGGCCCTGCTAGGTTGTCTAGAGGCGGTAAACGAGTAGGACATTGGTTTGATGGCGATGGTGCTATTTTAGGGGTTCATTTTACGGATACAGGGGCAACTGGGGTCTATCGCTACGTACAGACTCAGGGATATCTAGATGAACAGTCGGCAGATGCCTATATTTATCCTAACTACGGTATGACTGCTGCGGGAGCATTTTGGAACAATTGGTTTAAACCGATTAAAAACGCGGCTAATACTTCGGTTTTGGCTTTAAGCGACCGTTTGCTTGCTCTTTGGGAAGGGGGAAAGCCTCATGCTTTAGATTTAGAGACTTTGGCAACTATTGGTATTGATCCGCTATCTGCTCTTACAGACAAGCAACCTTTTTCCGCCCATCCAAAAGTTGACCCCATGACGGGGAATATTTTTAATTTCGGGGTTAGCAGTGGCGCAAATACTGTCCTAAATCTATACCGTTGCGCTCCTACAGGGGAGTTAGAACAGCAGAATTCTTTTCCGCTGGTGGGATTACCTTTGATTCATGACTTTTGTTTTGCAGGGCAATATTTAATCTTTTTGGTTTCTCCAGTAAGAGTTAGTATTCCCCCTGTAATGTTCGGACAAAAAAGCTACAGTGACTCCCTCGAATGGAAACCAGAATTAGGTACAGAAATTCTAATTTTTGATCGCGATGACTTATCTTTAGTTAGTCGTGGTAAAACCGATCCTTGGTTTCAATGGCATTTTGTTAATGGTTATGTCGATCAAGACGGTAATATTGTGACTGAATTTACTCGCTATGAAAATTTTGCTACCAATCAGTATTTAAAAGAAGTCGCTTCTGGCTACAGCGAAACTAAAGCGCCAGGAACTTTGTGGTCACTTGTTATCGATCCACAAACAGCAAAAGTAATTAGTAACCAGCCAATATTAAATGCTTGTAATGAATTTCCTTTAGTCTCTCCTGCCAAAGTAGGACAGAATTGGCGTTATACCTATTTAAATGTACATCGCGATGGTGTAACTCATGGGTCAGAATTATTCCAGGCGATCGCTTGCTTTGATCGAGAAACTGGTACAATTGCGATCGCCGATCTAGGGGAAAATTGCTATCCTTCTGAACCAATTTTAGTTCCTCGTCAAGACAATCCCGAACAAGGTTGGTTGTTAACAGTAGTATTTGATGGTAATACCGATAGTAGCGAAGTCAGAATTTATCAAAGCGATCAATTGTCAGCAGTACCTGTATGTCGTTTAGCATTACCTTCTGTAATTCCTCCTGGTTTCCATGGCACTTGGAAGAGTAGTTAATAACTGGAAGATAAGACATCAAAATAACGTCGCATTCGCTTTACACTGAACGTTTGACTCTGCGCCCATTGCTTTACTATGAAATTCAAAGATTGACCTTTAACTATTGATGTCCTCAAGACTATTGACGGTATTTATTGGATTAAAGCGATCGCCTTCAATCTATGTTGGGGATGAGTGCGGATCATGCAACTAGCATTACGTCAAATTCTGCTGAAAATTATTAGAACCCATCCAGCTAAGTTAGGACGAAAAGACTCTTTTGGGCAGCGTTATACTTTAATTGCATTTCGAGCCAACTTCCCCTAATTCTCAGCCTGAGATGATTACAGCCTAGATCTAACAAAATCAAATTTTCTAGTCGTCCGCGATCGCAAAGTATAAGTTAACGTCCAATCGCCGTCTTGATCTCTGGGAGAAATAGCAGTCTTTGATTAATAATGAAATCGACAAGAGATAATAGTTAGGTAGCGATCGCTGACTGCATACACAAGACGATTTGTATCGTCTATGCGACGCGACCATAAACCCGATAGATTTTCTTTTAAAGGTTCGGGTTTTCCAATGCCTGTAAAGGGTGTGCTTTTTGCAGCTTTAATTAGTTTGTTAATTCTCTTTAATTTCTTCTTATCCTGACTCTGCCAGTATACATAACTATCCCAGGCTTCATCAGTCCAGGCTAAAATCCGACTACTCATCCAACAAATCTTTTTCCGTCACTTGTCCCTGTTCATATTGGGCGATCGATCTGGCTAAATGAGCAGCATTTGCTGGAGATTTGAGTAAATGAACTGTTTCCAGCAAACTATTAAAATAGTCCAGGGACATGACCACGGCATCATCAGCATCTCGCCTAGTGATTACGGTATAGTCTGCATCTTCAATTACTCGATCTAAAATATTTTTGAGCTTGTTCCTTGCTTCAGTAAAGGTTACTATTTTCATCACTTAAACCTGTCTTAGTACTTGTACAAGTATACTGAATTATTGTTAATTACTCAATAGCCTTTTTGACAAAATAATTTTGAGGTAAACCTACAAATGACAACTAATAATATTCAACTCCTCGATCATTTGTTGAGTACCGACAAACTCGGTTTTAAAGGTTATATCTTCATTCTCTAATAGCATTTCTATTACTTCCTTAAGCATATATATAGATGAATTACTAGTGCATTTAAAAAATAATTTTGAATTTGATTTTAGATCATTTTTGCAATTATAAAAAACTTCAAATTAAATAATATCAGGTACTTGCGCCACAATTTGTTTACCGATTTCAATCGAAGCAGTAGCAGCGGGGGATGGAGCATTACAAACATGGAGGGCGCGATCGCGACTGATAAACAGAAAATCGTCTACCATTGAGCCATCACTTTTTAAAGCCTGCGCTCGCACTCCTGCGGGGGTAGGTACTACATCTTGGGCTTGCACTTCAGGAATTAATCTTTGTAAACTACGGACAAAAATAGTCTTGCTGTAGGAGCGAATCATCTCCTGGATTCCTTCGCTATAAAATTTCCCTGCCAGCTTCCAAAACCCAGGATAGGTCATAGTATCCAAAAAGTCTTTTAGATCGAAATCGAATTTATTATAAGCCTCTCGTTTAAAGCCTAATACTGCATTAGGCCCGGCATGGACACTACCATCAATTCCAGGGGTAAAATGGACTCCTAAAAAGGGAAAGTTAGGATTTGGAACGGGATAAATTGCCCCATTGACCAAATATTTTTTTTCAGGAGTTAACTCGTAATATTCGCCACGGAAAGGCACAATTTTGGCGGGAGCTTTGGCTTTGGCTAATTCCGTCAAGCGATCGCTATATAACCCTCCACAGTTAATTAAAAATTCTGTTTGATATTCTTCTTGATTGGTCTTAATTACATAACCGTCTGTCATTGCTACAAGATCCTGGACACAGGTATTGTTGTATAAATCTACACCCTGTTTTTGAGCAATTTCAGCATATTTCAAACAAACTTGTTTATAGTCAACAATTCCTGTAGATTTGACTCTAATTCCAGCTAAACAATTAACATGAGGCTCAATTTCTTGTACTTGCTCTTTAGTGATCTTTTTAATCTCAAGCTCATTAGCTAGTCCCCTGTCGTAGAGATTATCTAACAGAGGTAATTCATGCTCTTCTGTCGCCACGATAACTTTGCCACATATTTTATGATCGATATTGTGTTGAACGCAAAAATCTACCATTGAGCGATTACCATCACGGCAAAGTTTGGCTTTATAACTTCCTGGTTTGTAATAGATACCCGAATGAATTACACCACTATTGTGTCCTGTCTGATGAGCAGCCCATGATGCTTCTTTTTCTAATAAAGCTATCTTAGCAGCAGGAAACCGCTGACTTAGCGCCATTGCCGTAGACAACCCAACAATTCCACCACCGATGATAGTATAGTTATACATATATGACTAAGTATTAATAATTAAGCTACGTTCAATCAATTCAAGCTTTAAACAAAACACGAAATAAGGGATGAAGATTAATTCCTCCTCATCCCTCATTATTGATCTCTAGATCCTGTTAAAGTGCCACTACTTCAGTTGATACACCCATGTTTTTCAGCATTTCGCTAATTTCTTGGGTATAAATGGCATTCATCACAATCACCTTATCTGGTTGATAGGTTTTGAGAAATTCAGGTGACATGATCTCTTTGCCCACCCCAGGAATATATTTGCCGTGACGATGGGGGTTAATATCGACAGCATATTGAATTTTGTCGATGGTTTTCAGGGTAGTTAAAAACGCTACACATTTTGAACCAGAACCCCAAACTACAACTTTTTCTTGTTTAGCGTGAGCATCATCTAAATACTTTTTCCAATAATCTAGTTTGCCTGTAATCTTCTCTGTAAATAGCTGCACGTCTTGAGCGACATCTGATACGCTTTCTTCAAAAGGATGAATCTTATCTGAAGGCATAGCAACAGGTTTAGCTTCGATCAATAAATACTGATCGCCATAATCGCAGTAAAGATCTGTTACTTCAAAACCACTGTCGCAGAATAAACGGGCTAATGTACCAGGACTAAAGTAAGAACAGTGTTCGTAGTAAATATCTTCAAAAGCTTGCTCTTTTAAAACTCTGGTATTGTCTGGTATTTCAAAGACGACTACAGTATCGCGATCGCCAATGGACTTACGCACTGTTTTGATAAACTCAGAGGTAGGCTGGACATGCTCTAAGGTATGACGGCAGCAAATAAAGTCACCCACATACTCGGAATGCTTTTCAGAATAATAATCTTGAATAAAGGTTACGCGGTCTGCTGCTTCACTTTCTACTCTTCCAGGTACGACGCTAGGGTCAATACCCACTCCACGGTTATTACCTAATTCACACAGAAGCAGTAAGAAATCTCCTTTGCTACAGCCAATTTCGATAATGTCTTTATTATGCAGATCGTATTTATCGATCAAGTGATTCGCTAGCTTGAGGGAAAACTTATTAAATGTGGGAGAATAGCTTTGCTGATCTTCATAGTTTGGTGCGTAGGATGACCATTTAGCATCAAATTCGGTGTTGGTAATAAAACCACAGCGATCGCAAAATCCTAAAACCACATCTCCACTAGGAAAATTAACCGCTTCTGATTGATCCGACATCATCAGGCAACTGTGAACGGGAACATCTCGAACTTCGTAAAAAACTTCAAGTTCATGATGACCACAGTTAGGACATGTATGTTTAACTGTTTTAGTTTTGGTTTTTGAAGAACTTACATCGGAAATCATATCTCTCACCATAACTGACACTCCTGGGTCAA
Organism: Pleurocapsa sp. CCALA 161; assembly: GCF_003003995.1. GTDB lineage: Bacteria > Cyanobacteriota > Cyanobacteriia > Cyanobacteriales > Xenococcaceae > Waterburya. The sequence continues at coordinate 33,306 of NZ_PVWF01000028.1, forward strand.
ATTTAAGTTTTTAAAAATGCTAATTACACTCTGATTTATGGTTAAGGCTTACTTGCTCTCAACAAAGCTTAAGGTTCTAACTTTTGCATCAGCTAGATTTAATCAGTTGGCAAATTAGCTAGGTGGTCAAACAATTCTGGGCTTAGGAATAGGAACAATAAATTTCCCTCCAGCCTGTTGATATTCTTGTTGCTGCTGCATGATTTCTTCGGCAAAATTCCAGGCCAAAATTAGTACATAATCGGGTTGATCTTCTAACAGCTTAGTAGGAGGAAAAATGGGTAGATGATTTACACTCATATAGCGTCCGTGCTTAAAAGTGTTTAAGTCTACGATATAGTCCAGTAAAGTTTTATCAATTCCAAGATAACTAAGCATAGTAGTGGCTTTAGCAGCAGCACCATAGCCCACAACTCTTTTGCCTTGTTTTTTCAAATCCCACAGAATATCTAACAGAGAATGTTTGAAATCTGCTACTTTACTGGCAAAATCTTCGTAGTAAGTCATTTTGTCTACTTGTGCTACCTGTTCTGCTGCTAGTAAAGACTTAACTGAATCTTTTACCGCTTCTTTTGGTTCGACATCTAAACGCAAAGATCCACCATGGATTTTAGTATGTTCAATATCGTTTAAATATAAATTATGTCTTCTAAACAGCTTATCTAAGGCTGTTACGGAATAATAACAAAGATGTTGATGGTAAATTGTATCAAACTCGCAGTGTTCCACCAAATCTACAAGATAAGGAGCTTCAATTACTGCCACTCCCGTCTCTTTTAACAACAACGAAATTCCCTTTACAAAACCATTTAAGTCTGGCACGTGAGCCAAAACATTATTAGCTAAAAACACATCCGCTTGCTTGCCTTCATCTTTCAGCTTCTGAGCTAATTCTTGACCAAAGAAAGTACAGATTGAGTTAACTCCTTTTTCAATGGCTGCATTTACAGGACCAGAAGCTGGATCGATTCCCAACACAGAAATATTCTCATCGACAAAGTTTTTCAGCATATAACCGTCATTACTGGCTGCTTCAATCACTAAGCTAGTCTGATCTAAATTTCTGGTTTTAATTAAATTTTTAGCGCTATCACCAAAATGCTTTAATAAGGATACTGATACAGATGAGAAATAAGGATAATCTTGACAGAAGAGAATTTCTGGAGGAACTATTTCTGTAATTTGCACCAGACTGCATTCAGGACAAAATACTAAATCTAAAGGAGCAGTGTATTCTGGGGAATCGAACTGTTCTTTAGTTAAAAGATTATCGGCAAGGGGAGTATAGCCAAAAGAAATAATTGATTTTAGGTCTGTGTTACCACAGGAAAGACAACTCGGCGGATGATTATTCATAGTTAAGATTAGAGATTACTTAAGAACAAGAGGCTCAAAGGTAGATGAGAAAAATCAGGACAACTTTATAATTGCCCTAATTTTTTTGCTTAAATCTATGATTAACTTATTATTATCAAGTTATAAAGTAAGTTAACCACTATGGAAGGGAAGCTATTCGATAGTCGCTAACTGTTCTTTACGCCAACGCAGCTCTCCATCAAGTAGATCATTGCCGATGAGATACTTAATATGAGCAATTCTTTGATATTTGCTACCTTCAAATTCATCTAAAGTTAGCCCCACCTTTTGATACACTTCATATAGTTCTTCTGCTCCCTTGCGTGTATTCCATTGAGGCTGAAAACTAGGCAAAACTCGAGCAATTTTGCTACAGTCTACACGATAACAGCGTGTGTCAGGTCCCGCATCAGGTGCATACTCAATGCGACAGTTAGGCACCGTTTCCTTGACTATTTCTGCTATTTCCCGAATCTGATAGTTGTCTTCATTACGACCAACGTTGAAGGCTTCATTATGAATTAGCTCTCTTGGTGCTTCTAAAACGGCAATAAAGGCACGAGAAATGTCTTCAATATGAACAATTGGTCGCCAAGGACTACCATCGCTTTTGATGTAGACTAAACCTTTAGTAAATGCCCAGGCAACTAAGTTGTTTAAAACTAAATCAAAGCGTAATCTTGGTGATACGCCATAAGCAGTGGCATTACGTAGAAATGTTGGACTAAAGTTATCATCGGCTAACTGACTTACTTCTTGCTCTACTTTAACTTTGGAAACTCCATAGGGAGTAACAGGATTAAAGGCTGACTGTTCATTCAACCAGTCATCGCCACCTGCTCCGTAATTACTACAGGAAGAAGAAAAAATAAAGCGACTGACTCCAGCTAGTTTTGCTAGTTTTGCTAGTTTAACTGAAGCCAGATAGTTAATTTCTTCCGTCAGTTGAGGATTCAGATTGCCCAATGGGTCGTTAGACAGACCAGCTAAGTGCAAGACTGCTTCAAATCCAGCTAAGTCCTCTAGCTCAACATCACGAATGTCTTTAACTAGCTCAGGAATTTCAACTATTCCCTCCCCAAAAGTACTTCTAGCGTATAAATCTGTGTCTAAACCGACAACATCATATCCTTTCTCGATCAGCATTGGAACCATGATTGTTCCGATGTAACCCTTGTGACCAGTTAGTAGTATTCTCATTTTTTTCATTCTCCCAAGTTTTCCAAGGTGCATTACCGCTAGCCCATAATGATTCCAAAAGGGTTTTATCGCGCAACGTATCCATACATTGCCAGAAACCATCGTGCTTATATGCCATAAGCTGACCGTCGCTAGCTAGTTTTTCTAATGGGCCTTTCTCCCACTGGGTGTCATCGCCATCAATGTAGTCAAAGATTTCAGGCTCTAGGACAAAGAAAGCACCATTAATCCAGCCTTCTTTTGTTTGAGGCTTCTCAGAAAATTCAGAGATTTGATCTCCTTTTAGATCTAAGTGACCAAAACGTGCGGGTGGTCGAACTGCTGTCAGGGTCGCCAGCTTGCCATGAGCGCGGTGAAACGCTAGTAACTCATGGAGATTGACATCGGACACGCCATCTCCCCAGGTTAGCATAAAGGTTTCTCTGCCAATATAGGGTGCTAGACGCTTAATCCGCCCCCCAGTATTAGTTGTCAGTCCCGTATCAATTAAATCTACGTTCCAATCTAGTTGATAGCCACCATGAGTTTTAATTTTACCGCTACCTAAATCAACGGTTAAGTTGCTGTTGAGGGCGCAATAGTCTACCATGTATTTCTTGATAGCCGCACCTTTATAACCCAAGGCAACTGTAAAATCTTTGAAGCCATATTTATAGTAATGCATCATGATGTGCCACAAAATTGGCTGTCCACCAATTTCAACCATTGGCTTGGGTTTATTTTCTGTTTCCTCGGAAATTCTAGTTCCCAACCCACCAGCAAGAAATGCTACTTTCATATTTATTGTTGCTCCTTTTTTTGAGCTTATATAATAATTGCATTACGTTTGAATATTTTCGCTAATGCACCTAAGTGATTTTACTAGCGTTTAAAGCCTAGCCTTAATATCAATAAATTGTAAATATACTTAAGCTATTAAACTATAAAGTTTTGATGAATTTAAAGTTGTAAACGCACATATATTATTCAAAGTTAATTCAAAAATATATTGATGTCAAGCACATAAGAAGAGAGTTTTGCTAATCAATTTAATTAGTTAATTGCACTATTTAGAAAGCTGATATTGGATTTAACCAAGCAATTAGTTCTCGGCTTAAATTCTGTAGATTGCGAGACATTCCTTGATTAAACCATTGCCCGATCGCATCAATTGGTGTAAATAAATTGCCTGTTTGCCACTGTATATTTTGAGACAAAGGAGTTAAGTGAGTTCCCATTAAAGTACGTAAAGTTATCATGTTGGGAAACCGATTTTGCAATACGCTGTTTAAAATTACTGTTTGATCTAATTCATCTTGAGTAAACTTAAGTAACAAGTTTCGGCGTACGTTATAGTGTTCGGCAATTAACTTTTCGGTTTCTGTGGGAGAAGGGGCAAATTCCACGTTCAGCATAGGAGTCACATTAAACTGTTCCATAAAAGGAACGGCTCGACTAGCAGGATAATTATTAAACGAAATGAGAATATTGCCTGCTCTTTCTACGTCATATAAACTACCAATGAGAAGATGCAGCTTGCAGCCCATACTGTGTCCGATGCCATATATTGGTAGATAACCTGTTCTTAACTGATTAGTTTTTTGTAATCTGGTAATTACGGTTTCAAAACGATTTAAGACTTCACGAGCGATCGCAAAATGATCGAACGTATTGAGAAAAGGCGTAGCAATAATCGCAAAGCCAGCCTGACTCAGTTGTTCTAAAATAGAACGATAGGATACTTGAGGTGCGGTAGCCACAAATGCGCCACCCAAAAAGTGAACAATACCTTTGACTTCCTGGCGAGGAAGATAAACCCAATTACCAGATACTTCTTGCCATTGCATATAATGTGCCGTTTGAGTTAACTTCGTTTTCGGTAATACTTACAATTGATTTTAGCAAAATGCACTCTTTTATATGCCCGATCAAGATTTAATTCGCTTATCTCAAAGCCATCTTAATCTCCTGAGTATTTGTCCACCTAAATTTCAGCAGGTATACATCGACTGTTTAGGTTCTCTTTCCGCACCCAAACAACAAGATACTATGGAGTGGGGTAGTCGCTTTCACCTGTTGATGCAGCAAAGAGAATTGACTTTACCCATCGAACCTCTATTGGCTACTGATACAGAGCTAGATAGCTCGTTAAAAGCTTTGATTCAAGCTGCACCTGAATTAGCACCAAATCCGCAAGTTTGGCGTTCAGCAGAACATTGTCGAACATTAAGCATGGGTAATTTTTTGTTTACCGTCATCTATGATCTATTAATTGCGGAGAATGATCGGGCAGTAATTCTTGATTGGAAAACTTATCGCCAGCCAATAGGGATAAAAAAGCTCAAGCAAAATTGGCAAACTCGCCTTTATCTTTATGTTTTGGTTGAAACTTCAGAATATAAGCCTGAACAAGTTCAAATGACTTATTGGTTTGTCAAATCTGGTCAGCCTAAAAATGTGACCATTAAATATAGCCAGCAAGAACATCAACAAGCAGAACAAGAGCTAACAATTCTATTAAGCAATCTCGCAACATGGTTGCAAAATTATCGGGAGTTTCAAGCTGACTTTCCACACCGACCAGATTGTGAAACCACCTGTCGCTATTATCAAGATTTTGTAACAGCAGATGTTCAGCAGAAGATGCTTAAATCCATTGAAGACATTGAAGAAATATCGATTTAATTGATTTAATTGCCATCAGTTTGCCAATTGGGGCAATATCTTATGCCTCTAGTTAACCTTCAAGGCGATCGCCTTCGGGTAGGCGAAGCCTAATACCGCTTCGCTTAAGTAACAAGTAACAAGTAGCCCTTTAGGGCTAGCCAGCTTTTCTATGGTAAGCTTCCCACAGAAAACGCGCCGTATCGCTTTGCATCGCAGTAGCAAGTTAGATATAATCAGGGTCTTAGGTTAACAAAATGGTGTCTTTACTTAAGCCTTCATCTACTCATCGCTGTTTCTCTTTCTGAATGAATGTAATCTATAACATATGCTTCTAACTGCTATGGTCAAAATTGTCTCCTAAATTTCTTCTCTAAAGTCTCTGGAGAATATTAAGTCCGTGAGTATCAGTTCCGCAGGTACTATAAAGGTGATGGGTTGTTGCTAAAGCCTGAACTAGTTCGGTTTTTCCAGGGCTAGGTTGCCAAACTTGAGGGTTATTATAAGCGTAATAAGTTTCTACACCATCAATATTTAATTGGGCAGCAGCAGGAATTAACTGGCTCGCCGAGCGACGATAGCGTTCTGGATGAGCTAAAACCGCTAATCCACCAGCCTGATGAATGCTCTCAATCACTCGTTCAGCTTGAGCAGCTTTCTCTTGAGGTCTATCTCCTTGCAGATATGAGCTAATAGCTGAATGCTCAGGATTGAATCCATAACCTAAAATATGTACTTCTACTTCCAATAGTTGAGAAGTAATTTCTGTACCTGTCCATAGCTGGGGTAAGTTTTTTTGCTCTAAACTAATAGTGGCAAGATACGATTCGGCTTCTTTGAAGCCAGCTACAGAATGGTGATCCGTAATCGCCAAACCTTTTAATCCGATCGCGATCGCTTGCTCTATTAATTCTACTGGTGTGAGCTTACCGTCAGAAGCAATAGTATGTAAATGAAAGTTGTAGGAGAGAGGGCAACTAGCAGCATCAATCGTTTCCCAGACACTTTTTAAGTATCCAGTATCCTGTGCTGTGGGTTTAAGAGGATATGTAACAACCATAAGCGTCAAGGAGTAACAGAGAAATGTTTCTAATTGTTACAAATACCATAGCAAAATAAAAGACCCCTTGGGAGAGCTTGAACTAGGAAATAACCACTAAGAAATTGTCAAATCTTTTGACAGATATGTTTTCAAGACGCTCAAAAAAATAGATAGATTCCCAATAAAATATATAAAATTAGCTAATAATTTTTAGATGACGACTTTGCTACCTGCTGTCCTCCCTGTGGGCTTGATTATCTTGATTGGCTTTGTTGTCGGTCGTACTATTCCTCTTCAACGTTCAACCCTTTCTCAGTTATCCCTTTACGTTTTATCTCCCGCCTTAGTGATTAATAGTTTATATCGTACTGAGTTGTCTTTAGATAGCTCCGCTAAACTATTGATTGGCTTTGCCTTAACATCTATGGGTATCTACGGGATTGTCACCGCCGTAAATCGTCTCTTAAGCCTTCGTGATCCTTTAAGCCGAGCTATTACCGCCGTGGTAATGTTTCCCAATAATGGCAACATGGGTTTACCCGTCGCCACTTTTGCTTTCGGTACAGCAGGATTGGATCGGGCAATTATTTATATGCTCGGTTCTGCTTTTTTGATGTTTTGCTTTGGACCAGCGATGCTTCAGGGAAAGGGGATCACTGAAGGCTTTAAGCTAACTCTGAGGCTACCTCTGTTGTGGGCATTTTTATTGGGTTTAAGCCTTCATTTCACAGCACTAAAAATCCCTTGGGGATTAGATAAAGGGATTCAGCAGTTAGGCGCAGCAGATATCCCCATTGCTTTGATTTTGTTAGGAATTCAACTATCCCAGACTCGATTTCGACCAGAGATTAAAGAAATTATTTTAGCGATCGCTCGTTTGCTTGGTGCGCCGATGATTGCCTATATAATTGGCAGGCTACTTCAGTTAGAAACCCTCAACTTACAAATCCTGGTTTTGGAAAGTGGAATGCCCACTGCGGTTAGTTCTTTTGTGATTGTTAGTGAATTTGGAGGAGATCAAGATTTGGTCGCCAGGGCAATTGTTACTTCTACTTTATTGAGCTTTATTACTCTGCCGATTTTATTGTCGTTTTTGCTAGCTCTTAATTCTTAGTTCTTAGTTTATTCATGTACCAGAAGTAATTGGAAAAAAGTTTTGAATCATTATTCTTCGGCACTCGATCGCCAAAGACGTTTTTGGCAATTAGCAATCGTCAACGTGATTTCTAATCTCATGGTGCCAATGGCTAGTCTAGTTGATATGGCATTTTTGGGTCATTTGACGGAAATTAAGCATTTAGCGGGAGTGGCGATCGCCACAGTGTTGTTTAATTATATTTATTGGACGTTTGGGTTTCTCCGCATGGGGACGACAGGATTAACCGCCCAAGCTAGAGGTCGAGGAGATCGTGAAGTTGAGATACTTACTTTATTACGTAATAGTGCGATCGCTTTAGTCATTGGCATAATTATTCTTTTGCTACAGCAACCCTTAAGAGAAATTGGTTTTGTCTTACTACAAGCCGATCCTGAAGTACTTCAGGCAGGAAAAGCTTACTATAATGCCTTAATTTGGGGTGCGCCTGCCACTTTGCTCAACTTTGTCTTGTTGGGTTGGTTTTTGGGACGAGAACAAAAGCAAGGAGTGTTCCTAATTTCTTTGATTAATAATGGCGCAAATATTATTTTAGATTATTTGTTTGTGGTGCGCTGGGGACAGGAGAGTGGAGGGGCGGGGGCTGCCACGGCCCTGAGTCAGTTAATCACTCTAATTGTTGGCTTAATTTTGGCAGATCGTCAACTTAGGGAAATATCTAGGCAGGAACAGCGATCGCTTAGACAATTGATTGGGCAAATTTGGGAAATATCCGCCTTCAAAGCTGCTTTTTCTCTAAATAAAGATATTTTAATCCGTACTTTGGCGCTAGTATCTACTTTTGCCTTATTTACTAACCTCAGTGCGATGATGGGGACGACGACTTTAGCTGGGAATACTTTATTGTTGCAGGTGGTAACTCTGGCAGCCTATTTTATTGACGGGATTGCCTTCGCCACCGAAAGTATGGCGGGTAATCTGCACGGACAGGGGGCGAAAGGGCAACTGCTGCCTTTACTGCAATTAGCGGGAAGTGTGAGCTTAATGTCTGGCTTGGGTTTTGCTGCTATGTTTAGCTTTTTCCCACTGCCTTTATTTGGTTTGTTAACTAGTCACCCTAAAGTAATTCAGCACATTGGGAGCTATCTTTGGTGGTTATTTCCTGTGTTGGGCTTTGGTTCGATTGCCTACATGCTCGATGGCTATTTTTTAGGCTTAACCGCTGGAAAGATATTACGCCAGTCCACCTTAATTGCTGCGCTCATTGGTTTTGCTCCAATGGCGACCGCTGCTTGGTATTGGCAAATGAATCACCTACTCTGGCTGGCTTTAGCTTTATTTATGGCAACTCGAAGTATTACTCTAGGGTGGAAAATTAATTATTAAGCTACTACTACTTGTAAGCTAGATCAATAAAACTCAATAATATTGACGCGAGAAGTGCTATGTTAGGCAAAATATTGAAGAGTATTAGTTGGCTAGATCGTCATTGGTTATATGGTTTAATTTCTGGATTAATAGCAGTTTCGATTGTTTTCACCCAAACCTATGGGCTTAAATCTCAAGCTGCATCATCGCAATTAGTTTCTGTAGCAGAACCAGAATTAGTAGATTTGGAGCAATTTTCTGATTTAGTTAGCAAGTTGGAGTCGAAATGGGAAAACAGTTACGAAAGATACTTTGACCGCGATTTTGCTCATCAGTCTAGTTCTGTCAATCAAATTGCCGAGCGTTTGCGAGCAGTTCAAGAGAAGACTAAGATTAATCCTGCGGTTATTTGGGCGATGCCAGCAGATGATTTTTTAGAATTAATTTTAGTTACTCCAGATGCACAGTTTGTAGTTAAAAAAATTCCTGGTGCAAACCGCGAGAGATTGACCAAGAGGATTGATGAATTAGGAATGGCAATTGGCGATCGCGACTCTCTCAAATATTATCCTCCCGCTAGATTAATTTACAATTGGATCTTTAAACCTCTCGAACCTTATTTAGAAGCCGAGAACATCGACACATTATTGCTTTGCACTGGGCCTAAACTGCGTTCTCTTCCCTTTGCAGCGCTACATGATGGAGATAAGTTTATTGTCGAAAAATACAGCTTGGCTCTTATTCCTGCCTTTACCCTCACAGATACTAGCTATAATGCTCAGTCAGATCGGCAGGTTTTGGCAATGGGAACATCTAAGTTCAACAATTTGCCGTCACTGCCTGGAGTAGCAATTGAGCTAGAAACTATTGTGCCAAAGTTGTGGTCGGGACGCAAAATAACCGATCAAGATTTTACGGTGACCAATCTGCAAGATGTTCATCAAAGAGAAGGCTTTGATATTATTCACATCGCTTCCCACTCTGAGTTTAACCCTGGCTCTCCTGAAGATTCTTTTATTCAGTTTAGCGATCGCCGTTTAAGTTTAGCTCAAATTAACGAGTTAAATTTAAATTTACCCCTAGTTGATTTATTGGTTTTGAGTGCTTGCCAAACTGCTTTAGGAGATGAAGATGCGGAGTATGGTTTTGCAGGGTTAGCAATGCAGGCAGGGGTGAAATCTGCTTTAGCCAGTCTTTGGTCAATTGATGACATGGGAACAGTTGTACTGATGAGTGACTTTTATCAGCAGTTAAAATCTACTCCTAGTAAATCAGCAGCATTAAGACAAGCCCAAGTTAATTTGCTGCAACGGAAAATTTTTGTTAAAAATGCTCAAATTCAAGGATTAGACTTCAAAGTTGATCTGACAGACATAATCTCAAAAGATCGAACTCAAGACTTCTCTCATCCCTATTATTGGGCGGGATTTACTCTGATCGGTAATCCTTGGTAGAGATTTTTAGCTATCCTCCTGCGAGGACTTAGTAAGCTCTAAGCCTTTTGATTAATTGGTTATGTTGGGGAAAAGGTTAAAAGGTTAAAAGATTAAACCCTTTCCCTTTTTCCCCTTGCCCTTTAACCTAACCTTATAAATTAATTAGCACTCTTTAAACGAGAAATATTTAGTCCTAGGCTACTTTTGCCTGATTTAAGAGATTTTGTACTTCTGCGGTTTTCATTCGCGCTCCCAAGGTAGTAACTATTTGAGAAGATGCTAAAGACGCTAACTGCCCTGCCTCTGTATAACTCATGCCGTTAGTGATGCCGTAGAGAAAAGCACCTGCATACATATCTCCTGCGCCCACAGTATCGATCGCTTTAACAGGAAACGGTTCGATTTTAATTAGCTGTTCACCATCAAAAACCACTGAACCCGATGCTCCGCGAGTAACCGCAAACCTTGTGGCTAAAGTTTTTAAATATTCAATTGCCTGGTCAAAATCTTGAGTTTCTGCAATCAATAAAGCTTCTCCTTCATTAGCAAACAGAAAATCTACTCCTGAACCAATAATTTCTAATAGTCCAGACTTAAAGAATTTGACCATATTTAAATCCGCCAGGGTAAACGCTACTTTGTTTCCCGCAGCTTGAGCAGTTTCTTTGGCTTTAATTGCTGCTTGTTTGCTGCTTTCACCACTGACTAAATAACCTTCAATATAAGTATATTCAGCATTCTTAATCGCCTCAGAGACTAGTTCTGCATCGCTAAATTCTCCAGAAATACCCAGAAAAGTATTCATCGTGCGATCGGCATCAGGAGTCACAAACACAAGACATTTCCCCGTCACTCCCGATTTTGCTACCTGGCTTTCTAGATTAGTGCTTACACCACAGTCAATTAAATCTTGAGTGTAAAACTTGCCTGGTTCATCATCTGCCACTTTGCAAGAATAAAACGCTTGACCGCCAAACTGAGCGATCGCAATCAAGGTATTAGCTGCCGAACCACCACAGGAGCGTTTTTGGTCATAGTTGGCTAAATTACTGACAATTTTATCCTGACTTTCTTGGTCTAAGAGAGTCATGACACCCTTTTCAATTCCTAGATTTTGTAATACCTCTGGTGATACTTCAAATTCAATATCTAATAAAGCATTACCCAAAGCGTATACATCATATTTCGCCATAAATTACCTCAAGTCACATAACACAATTAACTTTAAGCAAGATAGCACTATTAGCCTCTGAGTATCAGTAGCGATCGCAGTTATATTTGACTAGTTCTATTTTGATTTGCTCGCTTAAATTAGTTTTAAATTTTTGTGTGACACAACTGTATATCTAACATTTGATAGATTTAGGTTCATTATTTCTCAACAAATACACAATTTTATTTTACAATTTGTGAAATTCTAAAAATATTTATGAACGAAAAAGAAATTAAAACTGCATTTGCAACAGATGGTTTTTTATTGTGCAAAGGACTTTTCTCTCAAGAGGAGATGCAAATTCTCCTGCAAGACATCAAGGATTCCCAGCGCAGATATGAGCAAGATGAATTAACCAAAGGTTCGATGGTCTTCAAAAGTAGTATTTTTTTTCATAGTCCAAAAATTCAACATTTCATCACTCAGCAGAAGATCATTGATCTACTCAAAATTTTGATTGGACCTGACATCTGGGTACGTTGGGATCAGGCGGTTGCTAAAGGACCTAATTCAGATACTTTTCCTTGGCATCAAGATAACAATTATAGCAAATTGAAAGATACTCACTATCAGTTTTGGGTGGCTTTGACCGAATCGAATGGCGATAATGGTGGTTTATTGTTGCAACCTGGTTCACATCTGCAAAGTCAACCTTATCGATATGAAGGATATGAAGTTGTTTATGACGGAATACCGCAAAACCCTATTTTAATTACCGCCGAACCTGGAGATGTAGTGATTTTTTCTTCGTTTACGCTTCATAGTACGACTCCCAATATTACTCAGGATACTAGATGGGCATATGTGATCGAATATATGTCTCTCGATCATTACGATCCTTATATTGAGCCTCCTTATTTTGTCGCTGCTCGAAATGGTAAATCTAGCCCTGAATTTGTCCGTTCCTATCGTGGCAGTAATAATCCAATGTCTCGCTTAAAATATTATATTCCTTACCTCAAACGATCTCAAAAAATACTTAACAAGTTAGCAAATTATAAGAATTAATTTTGTATTATAAAATATAAGCTAAATGCAATAATCAGTAATCAAGTATTTTTCTGACAATGCATTATATTCAATTTTTATTTGTATTACTGAATACTATTGGTTAGTGTTATCAATCAAAATCTCAATTTATTTCAGCTACAAATTATTCTTTAAAATATTATCAAAACTGTTATGCAAACTATTTCTCAGGGTAAATCTCCAATTCGTTCTCAAGAAGATTTTTTGGTATTTGGCTCTCCCTGTATTGAAATAGCAGAAATCAAAGAAGTTGTTGCCAGTATGACATCTGGTTGGTTAGGTACAGGGCCAAAAGTAGCAAGGTTTGAACAAGACTTTAGCAATTACAAAAAAGCGGATTATGCGGTTGCGGTCAATTCTTGTACAGCAGCCATACATTTAAGTATATTGGCTGCTGGAATAAAACCTGGTGACGAGGTTATTACTACGCCTCTAACTTTTTGTGCCACTATCAACGCCATTCTTCATGCTGGTGGCAAGCCTGTATTAGCAGATATAGATCCAGTTACGATGAATATTAATCCTGAGCAAATTGCATCGAAGATAACCGACAAAACTAAAGTGATATTGCCTGTTCATTTTGCTGGTCGTCCTTGTGATATGGATAGGATTTGTGCCTTAGTTGCAGACCACGATCTAAAATTGATTGAAGATTGCGCCCATGCTATTGAGACAGAATATAAAGGTCGCCAAGCTGGAACATTTGGTGATTTTGGCTCTTTTAGTTTTTATGTGACCAAAAACATTACCACAGGGGAAGGGGGAATGATCCTCACTAGCCAAAAATCGGCGGCGGCTCGGATTAAAACATTAGCATTGCATGGCATGAGTAAAGATGCATGGAAGCGTTTTGGTGATGATGGCTATAAACACTATTATGTGGAAGAGTGTGGCTACAAATATAATATGATGGATTTACAAGCTGCGATCGGAATTCATCAGCTAGCTAAGGTCAAGCAATATTGGCTGAAAAGAGAAGCAATTTGGCAAAGATATATTGAAGCTTTGAGCGATTTGCCGATAAGTTTACCAGCAAGTCCAGAAGAAAATACCCAGCATGGTTATCACTTATTCACTATTCTTGTTGATGAAGCAAAAACAGGAATTAGTCGAGACAATTTTTTGAATGCAATGACAGCAGAAAATATTGGTTTGGGAGTACATTACTTAAGCATTCCTGAACATCCTTATTATCAAAAAACTTTTGGTTGGAAACCAGAAGACTATCCTCATGCCATGCGTATAGGAAGGCAAACAGTGAGCTTACCATTGTCACCCAAGTTGACCGATAAAGATGTTGAAGATGTTATCTTGGCGGTAAAACAAATATTAGGGTAAACAAGACATTTATAAAACTAGCTATTAATGTTTAATATAAGCTAATTCAAACATGAAGTAATAAACTGTGACAAGATTAGTTTGACAAAAATGAGTAGTGGTAACAAAACTATACTGGCTTTAGAATGACTTTTGGAAGCAATTTTTGTTGAAAAATTGTTATTGTTGACGATTTTAAATTATATTGCAGTAAAATTTATTAACTATACATTAAGCTCATTTTAATATATTCTTAGTTTAGTCGTAATTTTTTTATTATTTAGCTTTGATGAAGCAGTTAATTTCATCGGTTTTTGATTCATTTAGTAAACAAATACATGGCTTAGGAAAAGTATACGTACCTATCTGCTCAATAATTTTTTCAGTATGGTTAATCGAAAAATTTAGTAGAATTTCCGTGTATGAATTAGTCGCCGATTCTAATGAAATAGGTCGTATAGCGCCATACGCAGGAGCAGTTTCTAATTTTGGTCTATTACTTCTATGTTGTGCTGCTAGCATTTGTTTTTTTAGCAGTTACTTAATTGATGCTAATAACAAGCATGATGAAAAATGGAAATTGTTCTTTAAATGCTCAGGATATTTTGTTCTTCTTTTATTAATTGATGATACATTTCAGCTTCACGAAAACTTCTCTACTTTGTTATTTGGCGCAGATGCCAATATAAGTGTAACCGATCATAAGCTACAAAATATTTTAGAGGCAACTGTATTTACCCTTTATGTATCACTATTTTTTTTCTATGGGTTTTATTTTAGAAAATTAATATATCGTACAGAAATTTTGGTGCTTATACTAGCTTTGGTTTTCTTTTTTATGTCTCTAGTTGTTGATGTTTTGCCTGAAAATATGAAGGGGCATTATATTTTAGAAGAAGGATTTAAGTTATTAGGCATTGCCAGTTTGATGACCTATTACGTAAAAGCATGTTATCAAAAAGCTAAAAAATTATTGTAGTGTAATAATATTATGCTTATGCTAAATTTTGTTCTGTGTTTAGTTTTCAGGCGATCGCTATAAATAAAATCAATAAAATAGTTAATCTGAGGAGAGAGAAGGCAAATATACAAAGTTAATCTAGTAGATAATTTTATTATTAATTAATATTTAAATTTTTTTAGCAAATATCATTTGGCTAGAATAAATACTAAAAGTCAAAGAAAATAAAAGATTAATTGCCAGCACGGTAATTGCAACGGCTAATATTCCTTGTTGCACAGAAATAAAAATTGCCAGAGCAAAAATAATTGTATAAATTAAGTCAAAATAAAGAGAGATGTGAGTTTGATCGATAGAATTTAATAATAAAGAAGCTGCATGTTTAAAAGTCATGGGTACAACAGAAAGGCAAATTAGAATTAAAATGGGAATGGCTTTAACCCATTTTTCACCAAAGATGATTGGTACATAAAATGGCGATAAAGCTGATTGAAGAATAACAATTGGAATTACGGTTAAGGAAATAGTTTTTAAGCTTTTAAAATAACGTTTCTTCAAGTCTTGGCGATCGCCTCTTGCACCACAAAGATGAGGAAATAAAGCTGACATCAAAGAATTAACTATATTATTTGTAATTCCCGAACCAGCATTAAAAGCAAAATAGTATAATCCTAGTTGTTCTACTCCCAGAAATTTACCGACTATTAAATAGTCTAAATTGAGGCGTAATTTGGTTAATAATTCAACTCCAATTAAATTTTTACCATAATTAACTATCATTTGCCAATCTTCTAAACTAAACGATTTTGGTGGTCGCCACGTATGATTTCTCCAGCTAAAAATAAACCAAACTGGAACTGTTATTAACATTGGTATGACAATAGCCCAAATTCCCATACCCACAAGTGCAAAAATAACAGTAAAAATATTACTAACAATTGACTGAGATGCTGTACACATAGCAATTATTTTCAACCTATTTTCTCGCTCAATTAAGGCACAGTGAGTTAGAAAAAAAGGATAAATTAAATACATCAAGGATATAGCACAAATAGGTAAAATTAGCTTATTGTTATCATAAAATTGAGCGATCGGCCAAGCTGCCAGGCATTGAACCAAGAAAAGAGCAATACATACTATCCAATTAAGCCAGTAAGAAGTACTGGCAATAGTGGCAACCTGTTCTTCTTCTGCTTGTATAACTTTAGCTCCAATACCACCTTTGAAGATAAATACAGTTACTAAATCAAAAATAGTATAAATTACAGCCATTAATCCATAGTCTTGCGGACTAAATACACGAGCTAAAGTAACTGTTGTACCTAATCTAAAAACTCGATTGACTAGTTCTGATGCACCTAACCAACCAACATTGCGTAAAAATTGATTCGATAACGAGTTTTTTAGCTTGTTAATTAGCATTAGTAATTTTTAATTGATAATAATCTTTTCCAGCAAAATTTAACCAATGTTCTTTGAATATTTTTATTAAATAAACTTGGCGGGTAAAAGCGAATTGATATCCATAAATTTCGTCCAACTTGATTTATACTTTTGACATCTTTGCTTCGTTTTAAATATAATTCAGCAAAATAAAAATACAAATTACTCAAGTTTTTATTACGAGAAGATTTTAATTCTGCTGGTGCAATATAATACGCTTTTTCTAATACCGCACAGTTTTCTTGCATTAGAACTTCAATATTAGAAGACATACTGTTTGAACGTTGACGATACAAAATTTGGTATTGAGGCACGACCACAAAAGAGCATTTAAAGGCTAATTTAAGATAAAAGTCCCAATCTGAGGCTACGGGAAAGTCGGTAGGAAAGCCACAAATTGATTCTATTGCTTCTCGGCGAACTAAAATATTTGAGCCATTTGACAAAAAATTCGTTTGCAATAGCTTTCCATAAACATTTCCCTCCCAAATAGGACGAGTGCCTAAAAACAAAATTTTGCCTTGCTCGTCTATAGGGTTAGTCCAACTATAGGCAACTCCTGCTTGAGGATGATCTTTTAAAGCTTTTAGCTGCAATTCTAACTTATCTGGAGTCCAAAGATCGTCGGCATCTAATAGAGATATAAACTCTCCTTGAGCCAGCTCAATTCCTCTATTACGAGCAACTGCGACTCCTGCGTTTTCGTAGCAGAAAATTTTTAGACGAGGTTCTAATTTGACAAGACTTTTAACCAATTCGATAGTACCATCTTGAGAACCGTCATCAATGACAATTATCTCAAAATCACTAAAAGTTTGCTTTTGTACCGATTCAATTGTTTCTTGAATAGTAGTTTCGGAATTATATGTAGGGATAACGACAGAAATTGTAGGCATAATTTAATTGAAAATTGTCAAAGGAATGCTTGGGTCAATTACTGCACCGACAAGCGGATGCAGCTTGTAACTACACCAAATGATGCGTTACGTTCGGACGATTGACAAGA
>NZ_PVWF01000150.1 GCF_003003995.1 Pleurocapsa sp. CCALA 161
TTACTCAACAAACGCCATCCAGAATTTTTCACCCTTTCTTTTAAAATTGTTTTGGCGATCGCGATCGCTGTTACTCCTATCCAGCTATATATTGGACATTTAAGTGGCGAGCAAGTATATCATTATCAGCCGACCAAACTAGCGGCAATGGAAGCACAATGGTCAACGATCCCTGCGGGAGAATCACCTTCTTGGAGTATGCTAGCTATTCCTAATGATCGGCAAGAGAAAAATGATTGGGAAATTTCAATTCCAGGTTTGTTGAGCTATATTCTGGAAATTAAGCCTCAACTTTCAGAACCCGTATTAGGCTTAAAAGAATATGCTCCTGAAGATCGACCTCATCAAATTGGCTTAATTTACTATGCCTTTAGAATCATGATTGCCATCGGCTTCATTCTGGCAGGATTAATGGCAATTAGCGTTTTACAGTGGCTACGAGGCAAACTATCGGCGACAGATATTACACAGCAAAAATGGCTATTAAGACTTTGGCTATTTTCAGCACCTTTAGGCTATATTGCCGTTGAATGCGGTTGGATTGTGCGCTGTGTCGGTAGACAACCCTGGACAGTATACGGCGAAATTCGTACCGTTGATGCTGCTTCTCAACTACCTCCTGAGAATGTGCTAACTTCTTTAATTACTTTTGCGATCGTTTATAGCATCTTGTTTGTATTTGCCCTGTACTTCGGTAGCAGTATTATTCGCAAGGGACCAAATTTTGATTTACCTGTTCCTGGTAAAGATGTCTCTCCCGACTTAAAGACTACGTCAGCAGAACCTATTCCCGATAGCCGTCCCGCAGAAGCTCAACAATGAGCAATGAGCAATGAGCAATGAGCAGTCCTCAAGGATACACTCAATGCGATATCCTCATTGACTTAAGGACAAGAGTGCAAGCCCTAAAGGATCAGCTAACGCGTCCGCGTCCGCCTCAGGTTCGCAAATAATCACTAATTAGTAATCAAAGATATGGAAGCTTTAGATAATTTTCTCCCTCAAGTTTGGTTTGCCATCTTGGCGTTGTTTTTATTTCTCTACGTGATGTTGGATGGCTTTGATCTAGGAGTAGGTATACTTTCGATTACAGCCTCCAGTGAAGAACGTCGGAGTATACTAATGACTAGTTTAGGAAATGTTTGGGATGCCAACGAAACTTGGCTAGTTTTAATGGGAGGAGCATTATTTGGCGCTTTTCCTTTAGCCTATGGCACAATTCTTCAGGCTTTATATATCCCGATCATGATTATGATCTTTGGCTTAATCTTTCGTGCGGTGGCGTTTGAGTTTCGCGAACACTCTAATACAAAGTTGTTGTGGAATGTCGCTTTTGGTGGAGGTAGTTTCCTAGCTGCCTTAGGACAGGGATTTGCCCTGGGTGGTATTTTACAGGGAATTAATGTTGATACTGCTGGTCATTTCATCGGCGGAACATGGGATTGGTTAGGTTTGCGATCGCTTTTAGTTGCTTTAACTTTAATTCAAGGCTATGTCTTAATCGGTTCAACCTATTTGATTTTAAAAACTGAGGGAGAGCTACAAACTACTCATAATTTAACTGCCAAAATTTCAGCGGTTACCACTTTCATCGGGGCAGTATATCTAACGATAACAACCCCGATATTTTCTCAAAGTGCCAGAGAAAAGCTATTTGATGCTCCTTTAGTGTATATTTTTGCTCTTATTCCTCTGCTGGGTGCTTTGTTAATTTTTTTATTACTTAAAAGTCTTTTTGCTCAACAAGAAACTAGACCTTTTATCTGGACTTTACTGTTGTTTTTGCTGTCTTTTCTTGGCTTAGGTTTAGTTGTCTTTCCTTATATCATTCCCACCCAAATCACTATTTATCAAGCTGCGGCTAGTCCTAGTTCTCTAGTTTTCATGATTGTTTTTATTGGTTTTTTGATTCCTATCATGTTGGCTTACAATATATACAACTATATTGTCTTTAAGGGGAAAGTTATTACCGAAGAATATTAGTAAAGGGCTTCGCCCTAGCTCTTAGCTAATGTTCTTTACCCGAACTAAAGTTATTTAATATACTCAATTAATGCTGTTTCTAAATCAATAATTAAGCTATCAATATCGCTATTCATAGCAATAAAACATTCAGCAGGAGTTATTTTAGGTTGGAAGTTAATTAATTTTAATTGTCCTTTCCCAATTCCGACAATTACCACCTCGACGGCTGGATCATAATTGTCAACAATACCCAGTATCTCCTGAACAATACCCCGAGTATTTTGATTTAATTTTTCGAGGCTGTCTTGAGAACAGGCAACAAAATGTGGTGTCGGCTGCAAATCAATGCCCAAAACATCATTGCTTTCCCCCCATTCTTGCTGTAATCCCCAAGCTAAAGCTGCAAGCTGTTGTTCGTAGTTATTCACGAACAGATCAAGTTGCAATCGCCATTTTTGTTCAGCAATTTCTGGTCGATTATCACCAAAATCAAACATATAACCCAATCTAAATCTTCTGACTTTTGTTTAGCAGCTAACTATCAGCTTGTCTAGATTTTTGCTAAAAAATACTAGAAAATTACTGCATCAATCTTTATCCTCTGCTGAGAACTAACCAAAGTCAAATAAGCGTTACTAATTTTAGTTATAAAAATAGCCTGACTAGATCTCAGGCTAACAATTGAAGCAATTAAGTGATTGAAGCTAGTGATCAAAGCTATTTAAACAGATGATTCTTGCTGTTGATAAAGATAGCAGTAGCGACCTTTGAGTGCCATTAATTCTTCGTGAGTACCTCGCTCGACAATTGAACCTGCATCCATCATGACAATCGTATCGGCATTTTTAATCGTACCCAAACGGTGGGTGATAAAAAATACAGTACGTCCTTTAAGCGCCTCCTTAAGATTACGAGATACCTCTTGCTCGGTAGCAAAATCTAGAGCGCTAGTTGCCTCATCTAGTACCATCATCGCTGGTGCTTGGAGAATTGTTCGCGCGATCGCAATCCGCTGTCTTTGACCCCCAGAAAGTGCCGATCCTCTCTCTCCTACTCTGGTGTTATAGCCATTGGGCAGAGTCATAATAAAGTCATGAGCAGCAGCAATTTGAGCGGCAGCAATAATTTCTTCGGTAGTAGCATCAGGATTCGTTAGAGCAATATTGTCTAAAATTGAGCCTTCAAATAGCAAAGTTTCTTGTGGCACCACTCCAATCTGACGACGTAGTGAATAAAGTTCCACACGGTTAATATCATACCCATCAACCAAAATTCTGCCCCCTTCGGGTTCATAGAGGCGCGATAACAGCTTAGTCATGGTGCTTTTACCTGCACCACTTTCTCCCACAATAGCCACAAAAGTTCCAGGCTCAAACTCGGTGGTAACATTTTTTAGTTGTAATGGGCCACTGCTTTTAAAGCGGAAGGAAAGGTTGTCATATTTGACTCGACCTTTGATGGCAGGCATGGGAATGTTATTGCGATCTTCTTCACCTTCTTCGGGGTGATCGACAATATCAGCTAGACGTTCTAAAGATAGGGCAGTCTCTTGGAAATTTTGCCATAAGGTCGCCAGACGCATTACAGGAGTGGTAACATAACCAGCAATAATTCTGAAGGCGATTAATTGACCTAAAGTAAGTTTTCCGTCCAGAACTAAATAAGCACCCATCCCTAAAATTAAAACTCGCGAAATTTTATTTAAGAAGTCACTAGCAGATTTCGCTAGGGTAGAGGTGATAACCGTTTTAAATCCAGTAGAAATATAGCGGGCATAACGTTCTTGCCATTTCCAACGCGATCGCAGTTCAATGTTTTGTGCCTTGACCGTTTGAATTCCAGTTAAAATCTCGACTAAATAGGACTGAGTTTCGGCGTTGCGTTCGGCTTTAACTCTCAACTCCTTGCGAATTGTGGGCGAGAAAATGAGGGTTAAACCAATAAATACGGGAATAATTGCCAGGGATAGCGCCGTTAATATAGGGCTATATGCCAACATGACCAATACATATAAGACCGAGAATACACAATCAAGAACCACCGTTAGGGCTGTTCCTGTTAAAAATTGACGAATTTTTTCTAGTTCATTAACCCTGGTGGAAATTTCTCCAACAGGTCGCCGTTCAAAATACCGCAGAGGTAGTCTTAGCAAGTGATCGATGATTTCTGAACCCAGGCTTAAATCGATCCGATTAGTGGTATCAACAAAGAGGTACGTACGTAAAGTTGTTAATAAAGCCTCAAAAATATTGATGACAACCAGAAATCCAATTAGCCACCAAAGAGTATCAGGACTATTTTGGCTAATCACCTTATCAATGATGACCTGAATCATCAAGGGATTAGCTAGTTGAAATAACTGAACAAAGAACGAAGCAATAAAAACTTCGATTAATACCCGCTTGTATTTTTGCAGGGCAGGATAAAACCAATTTAAGCCAAATCTTTCTTGGGGCGTGTCCTTGGTTTTCTTAAGTAACAATACTTCGCCACCATCGCCCCAGGTGTCAATAAAGTCTTGGGGTTTGTAGCGACGTACACCCAATTCAGGGACGGCAATGACCAATTCTTCCTCATTCAGTTCATAAATAATAGCCAAACTATCTTGCCAATTAACTAAACAAGGGCCTTCCAAACGAGTAATTGCCTTAGCAGGAATATTGATTAACTGAGGATTCAGCCCCATTAATTCTGAAATACCACCACATAAAGGTAATGAGAGAGTAGGCGATCGCTCTAGCTGTTCTACCAACACCCGCTTAATTACCTCTTTACGGAATGGCATCCCAAAATGCTTGCTCAACATTTGAAAACAGGCTACTCCCACTTCTAGAGGAGTCTTACCACGGAAAAAAGGATATTCTTTTTTGGCTGTCTCAGGAACTTCCTCTTCACCCCTAAACGCGTAACCTTCTCCCAATCCTTCCGCATCATCAAAATCGCTTTCTGCTAAATCTAGACTAGGTACGATTTCGTGATCATCTTGCAAAAACTCATCAAAAGCATTGTTTTGATCTTCTTCTGCACCTTCTGCAAACCAGTAGACTTTCGGAATAGAGATCAGGCGGGCTGGTTGATTACCTGAGACAGTAACAGTCTGAATATCCTTAGTCAGTTCTAGACGCTCACCTACCGAAAACCGATCCACCGAACCACCACTGACCAACCAAACCAAACTAGGATCTGTTAACGGCTTGGCAGTTTCTCCATTTAACTGATGCTCTCCAGGGGCAAGATAATGTACCCGTGCCATTGGCGCCAGCTTATTCGCCAATTCTGTCAGTTCCCAATCACCTTGAGCCTGTTTTTCTAGCTGAATACCTAAAAGATCAAAAATTTCGACCTGGGCAGGTTTCAGTCGATACTCGGCTGCTAACTCAGGATATTGATCGAGCAGCTGTAAAAAATATTCATTATCAAGAGCAAGACAAACTACTTCTGTACTTGCCATCGCTGTCTCGCAAGCTATTCCCCGCGCGAGATTAACCCAGCCAATTATTTCTCCTGGTTTGAGCTTATTTAAGGTGGTAGGCATTTTGGTACGAGGGTCATAACCCAGTAGCCTGACTTCTCCTTCGGAAATAATTGCTACCTGCCCTTGCATTTTTTCCCGCATAATCATCACTTTGCCCACCCCAAACCGCAGTGGTTTTAAATGGGGAGCGATTTGCGCGATCGCTTCGGGAGAAAGTTGATTGAATTGGGGAACTAGTGAAAGGAACTGCTCGACAATCTTGGTAGTATTGATATTGGTATTGGTCATGAGTTAGATAAGCCTTAAGAGGTTACTGGGCTAGGTAAGAACGATACTTTTTGCTGAATTGATTCATTAAGCCAGCGATTGAACAACTCATCTAGCATTCTTTGTCGCATGGGTTGATCGAGTTTGGCTGAAATATAATTCTCTAAGCGCACAATGACAATCCATTCGCCAACACGAGTAGGAGGAATTAATTGACCAGGCTGGCAGGTGGTCAAAATTTGAGCAATTTTAGGATGAGGTGCATTAATTTCTACTGGACCAATTATTCCTCCAGTTTGCGCTTCCGTACCCTGTGAATATTCCATTGCTAGGGCGCTAAAGGCATTTTGGTCATCCTTAATACGAAAATATAGTTCTTGAGCAACCTCTGCTTTTTCGACTCGAATTAACGAATAAACCACACGGTCTAGTTGAGACTTGCGCTGAATAAAATAAGCATCTACATGGTCTTTCCAAGTTTCCTGTTTATATTTATCTATTCTTAATTTTTTCGTGATTAGATTTTGCAATTGCTGGCGGTTGATGCCCTGCTTATCTAACCATCCTTGCACTTGTTCTTCAGATTCAAGCTGATTCTGTTGACAAAACTGCTCGAAGATTGTGCTGTTTTCTTCCTCGCTACATTTAATTTCGGCGATCGCTTGATCCGTTAAAATTTCTTGGGCAAGCTTGGGTAAAATTTGATATTGAATTAGCAAAGGAACTAGATCCTCCGCTGTATAAACTTGGTTATCTACTTCTAAAACTACACTCATATTTTTTGAGTTACCGACGATGATAGGCTAATAAATACAGATAATTACAATTGATTACAATTAATTTTATGATGATCGACTTAAATTACAACTTTACGCTATAACTTTTTGATTTGATCGACAGAATCTGCCTAGATTTAAGCTTTCTCCACAATTTTGCTCCCCTAATTTAACCTAGTTTGCCTAGAATGACACATCTTTGCAGCTTTTTCAGTCTGATTAAATTAATTAAATTAATCAGTGCGTAAGTGCGCAATCTCTTGGTGAATTTGAATTGTCCTACGCCTTAAGCACGAAATAGTAGAACCACTGCATAAGCACAAATGCCTTCTTCCCTCCCAACAGGACCTAACTTTTCGTTGGTGGTTGCTTTAATGCTCACTTGCTCTAGGTCTAAAGCCATAGTTTTGGCTAAAGAAAAACGCATAGATTTTAAATGAGGCTTGAGCTTTGGCTGTTCGGCTACTATCGTCGAATCAATATTACCAATTCGCCACCCCTGAGATTGGATAATTGATAAAACTTGTTCCAGAAGCATGATACTGTTTGCCCCTTTCCATTGAGGGTCGTTAGGGGGAAAATAATGTCCAATATCTCCCAAACCTAAAGCACCCAAAAGAGCATCCATGATTGCATGAGTTAAGACATCTGCATCGCTGTGTCCTAATAACCCCAATCGATGAGGAATATTGACTCCTCCCAGAATCAATGATCTGTCTGCTACCAGTTGATGTATGTCATAGCCATTGCCAATACGAATGTTCATTGTTTGAATGAATTATCCTAAATTAGTTTATGGATTAAATTTACTGTTGGAGTATTAAAAGTATGCTAAATCGCCTTCGTATTTTTTCTCGCCAAACCATCTTGACGAGCGTCTTAACTGCTTGCGTTTTTACAATTGCTACTCCTGCTTCAAGTCAAATTTTACCCGAAGTATGGGGAACAATCGGCTCAGTTGACGATCTAGTTAGTTATGGTGCTGGGGTCAGATTTGCTGGCACAGGTCTAGAGATTGGTACAGGAGAAGAAGGTGCTACGGGAGCAGATTTCCTCACGTTTATTGGTTTTCCTGTGGTTTCTCCTTATTTAGGACTTGGTTACTACACTGGAGATGAAACGATCGCCTATTCAGGAGGTGTTCATATCGGCGCAGGTAAAATAGTTATTGGTGGCGGATATCATTCCGTTCGCGGTATTAATGGTCAATTAGGTTTTAAATTCTAGTTGATTGTTAACTACAGTTAAGTTCAAAAGTAGTGGGCAATTCTCGCTACTTTAATTTCCGATTAATCTTTGCCGACTAGGTAAGTGGCACTTTTGACTCTACAGTTCGTCTGATTGTTTGATAGCCTAGCTAAGACAACTGCATGATTGTCAAAGCTCAAGATCAAAGCGCTGCAATAAACTCTTAATTCAAAATCAAAATAACTATGTTTAACTCTAAATCTCTTTTTAAATCGTTACTTATCACTTTAACCTTAGCTGGGGCAACTGTTACAGGAGTCCACACCATAGCCAAAGCCCAAGGTACTCCTGGTTTAGTTATCTTTGGCAATAGAGATGTAGACATTCTTAATTACTATCTCGATTTTGGTGGTGTTGCCGAAGGTCGCGATCGCTATCGTCTGAGAATTCCCCAAAAGAAACTACCCAACGGTGCTACTCGGTTTGTCATTTCCTATCCCGACTATTTCGATGGTAAGTTTAACACCGATAAAATTGAAGTTAGAGTCAACGGTAAAAAAGATAATTCATTACCACTTAAAAATGTGGTTTGGGACGAAAAAAATCACTTGATCCAAATTGACTTGGCTCAACCTCTTTTGAACCCTAAAAAACTTGAGTTAGTCTTTTCTAACGTAAAAAACCCAGATGTGGGAACGTACTATTTTTATGCGAAGGTGTTTCCTGCGGTCAACGCGCCTGTCCCACAACAAGTTGGTGCTTGGGTGATTAGTATTAATCCATAGATGAGATGTCTTTAAAGTGGTTAAAATTGCCGATTCAACCTTTGGCAGTATTTAAAGATTATAAAAATAGGTTTATTTTCCTATTTTGCAAGCGACATAAAGCTCGTAAACTATAGCTCATAGCTAAAATATATCTATTAAATCAAAAAAGGTCAGTAATTTTATTGTAAAATTACAGATTGTGGCTTTTTGTCAAGCACATTGACTGTAGTTTATAGAGGAAATAACCAGTGACCCAGCGTACTTTAGGCGGAACTTCCCGCAAACAAAAAAGAAAATCGGGCTTTCGCGCTCGTAAGCGTACCAGTAATGGCAGAAGAGTAATCTCCGCTCGGCGCAAAAAAGGTCGTCATCGTTTATCAGTTTAGTTTGAGTATTTGAGTTGGGACTACCAAAATCCCATCGATTGAGAGATCGAGGAGACTATAGGGCTGTTTACGCACAGGGCATCCGTCGTTACAGTCCCCATCTAACTTTGTTTGCCCTTGCCTATAGAGAGACAAAGAGTACGGATTCTACTCCAGCCAGTAGCTTTGGCATTTCTATTAGCAAGAAGGTCAGTAAAAAAGCCGTAGTTCGCAATCGAATTAAAAGACAAATCAAAGGAGTAATTAGAAGTCATTTACAGGAAATTAAAGCTGGTTGGCAAATCGTAATTGTAGTTAGACCCAAAGCAATTGAATGCAAATATGAACATTTTTTGCGAGAATTAGAAGAGTTATTAAAACAAGCAAAAATAATCAATGGGTATTAAAGAAGAGGTTTATTACGAAGGTGGTCCCCACGTTGGAGATTTAATTTTTAATATATTTTTAGCATTTACCGTAATCTGCATTCCCTTAACCGTAGGTGCAATCGTTAGAGCCT
>NZ_PVWF01000151.1 GCF_003003995.1 Pleurocapsa sp. CCALA 161
AAGAGCTATAATTTATATATAGTAAAGCATTCAGCGTCTCACTGCCTCATATCGCATGAACCCTATATTTTCGCCAATTAAGAAGCAATAATATATAACGAGATATTTATATTAAATTTTAACTTTCTGTATGTTAAACTCCTCACATATTTTTAAGACGAATTTTATCGCCTTCTAATTTAGTTTCTTTAACGCCATCGAAAGCTTTAGGTTTAGCACCTTTAAATTTGCTTAATTCAGCTTGGGTTGTCTCTAAAGAAACATTTAGGGATTTCACTAGTTTAGTGTTAATTTCTTCAAGAACCGCATCGAAGTCAATAACTTTTCCTTTCTCAACTAATCCTTCTTTTACTTGAAGGAAACAGAAGCTACCGTCTTTACATAAAGCAATCTTGTGTCCTCTCGCATTTGCCCACATACGGATTAAAGTTATCTTGCGGTTTTTGTCAGAATTACGACAGAAGATAACATCCGCTTTCACTGGTGCGAAAGTGCCAGCTTCAGAACCTTCAATAACAACAGCGTCATTACGAGTTGCCATGCCTTTGAACCACTGTCCACGAGCTTTATTTATAGTTATAATCAACTACGATAGCTTTAGTTCTGAAGCTACATTTAATTGTGCGGATCTCAGTGTTTAATGCTTCACCTTCACTGATTACTAGAGGATTTACATCACTAAATACTACAGCAACTTCGCTGTCATTGTCGGCGATGTCTTGCCCCTTGAAAGTTAGGGATTGGTTCGGAGCAATATATACTCCTGCATAGTCTCTAACTAAGCTTTCTTTAGCATCTTTCATAACAAATGCTAATTGAGCTTTGCGATCATAGAAGTCAACTTCTTTAATCCCAAGCACACCATTGATAAAAGTTGCAATAGTGCGTGGAAATAAATTAGCTACGAGAGGTGAAGCAACAAACGCAATTAATGTTACAGGATAAGATGCCTGCAACATGAACTTTAGTCCAGCTAGTTTTGCATGACCAGGATAGAAACTTCCATCTTGATAACTACCTCTGGTTACTTCAGAGGCATAGATGTTCATTCCATTTCCTCCGCTTGTTATAAAACCAGCATACCCACTTATTCCAACCCAGAAGGCCCAGATTTTAAGTCCATCAATGATATGTTGCCAGTTAGTTTCTAATTCATTATTTACATTATTTACTTCAGACATTGTTTGTTCTCCTTGAGTGTTAGTGTTGGCGTTTATTTTGTTGATAAGAGTGTTTAATTCGGCAGAGTTTAAGTTAGTCATGATTGTTTATTTCCTTTTGTTTATTAGTTAATAAAAAAGACCCCTTGATTACTAAGCTTTTGTAATCAAAGAGTCTATGTGTGAATGTTTTTTAATTAGGAGTAAGCTACTTATTTAACGTCGAGAGCAAATACTCGACAATTTATTTATTTACTAGGGCGGAATTTATTCGCTTGTTCTTTTAGCTCTTCAGCTCTATGAACATTCCCTATGCTTTCACAAGATTTAGCTCGTCTCATTAGTGAAGAGAATTCTTCGTGATTATATTTATCACGTCTATATTGTTCTAAAGCTTCTTTAAGATAAGCATCTGATTCAACGCTGCGACGTTTAACATTAGCCACATACTCAGTCCATCTGGGAGCTAACGCGGTTTTTAATTTATCTAACATTTGTTTTGTTCCTATTGTTTAGATTTTGAAAAGTGTTTACGAAAAAAGGCAGGTAGCGGGGGCTATACCACTTACCTATAAAAAGGGTTTTTTATCCGAGCCTCAAAAAATAAACTTCTAGTGCGAATTAGAAAATTCTTAAAATTAAAAAACTTTCCTATGTATATGTATAGGAAAGTTTTACAAGTGGATCTGAAAAATAGGAATAGAAAATTTTAGTAAAAAACAATATAAATTTTAACTTAATTGTTTTACTCTTTCATCTAAAGTATTTAGTAGATTTACAATTTCACTATAGAGAGCTGTTTCTTTATAAAAACATAGATCATTCCGTATTTCATTAATAGTGCTTTCTTTTAAATTATTTAATCTCTCTAGTTCATTAGATGCGAGTGGAATATAACTAACTATTGTTTCTCCTTTCTCATTTAGATTATAAGAATATCTATCTTCAATCTCTTGTAATTCTTCTGGAGTTCTATTACGAGTATTATCTACATTATTTATTCTTTGTTTAGGAGTATTGGGAGTGTCGGGAGTATTGGTTTCACTTTCAATTAAGTTATTAAGGGTAGAGATTTTAGAGCCTACATTTCTTACATCTAATTTAGGCGGATACTGTGCCGATATCGGCAAAGATTCATCTAATTTAGGCTCTTCGTTTTTAGAATAGTTTTTAGAATATTATTGTGCTTGTTTTTTCCTATCAGGATAGACACTATTTTTTACTTTATTAACAGATAAGTCTAAGTCTTCAGCAGTTTGTTGAATTGCTTCAGTTTTAGTTAGTCCCTCCTCTATAACAAGATAATCAACATATTGTGTTATTTCACTTGTAGATAGATTACGGCGACCTAATTGCGTCCTCATCATTTCGGCTATAGCTTCACTTGGTTCGATTTTTACAAGTGGAATATTTAAATCAAATTCAGGACATTCTTCTATTATTTCAGGGAGCAAGTTCCAGCGATGATGACCATCAACTAATACTAATCCTAAAATATTTTCACATATTACTAGAGGACTTAATAATTTTTTGTGAAACAACAATGCTTCTTTTAATGATGCTTTTTCTGTGTCTGTTTGCTGCCTAAATAAGGTTTTGTTCTCTTCTTTGATTACTAAAAGGTTTTTTAATTCGTTATAATGTAGATACATAATTTTAAAAAATACTTATACTATTTTGTTTGTCACTTACCAGTATAAGTATTTTTTATTGCTAAAAATATGCACATTATAATTAATGCCTATTATTTAATAATAATTAAAGTTAAGATAAAAGTATTAAGTAATAAATTATAAGTTATGACATATAGAACTAAAACACCAGGACGAGAAGACACTATTCAAGTAGGAGTTAATGTTCCTATAAGTGTTAAAGAAGCTTTTGCTGCTAAATGTGAACAGTGTGGAGATACTCCAGCGAGTTCATTAAGAAGATATATCTACCAATATTTACGAGAGAATAAATAAATTAATAAGAATGAATAATAACTATCGACATCCTGCAATGGAAAATGAAGGGCTTCAACCATACGTGAGTACCTTAGAAGCCGAACAAGAGTTACACGCTTATGAATTGGAAAATTCAAGACCTGCTGTAGAAGAGCTACCTACTCTTTCTCAGCCCGACCCTAATTTGTCTCCAGACTTTGCGGAGTTTTCTAATAGTCAGGAAACACAAATACAACAAGAACTATACAAGTTGCAAGAACGCTCTGTCTCGTCTATTCATACTAGGTTGTGCGATCTAAAAGATAAGCTTAATTCCAGACAGATTACTTTGAAATCTCAACTAAGACAAGTTGAGGAACAATTACGAGAGGTTCATAAACAATTACGAGAGGTTTCTATAACAACTGTAGAGGGTTGACATACTCCCCTCTGTTGGTTAATTAGAGTTCTGGTAGGTTAAAGTCTTGTTTGGCAGCTAAGTAATGCTTGATGATAGTCTCAGGTGAGTTACCTGATATTCTTCCTATCGTTGCTATATCTACCCCTTCTCTGACTAAACGAGTGATAAAGGAATGGCGTAATGAATAGGGTTTAAGGTATGACTCTATCAACCCGTCATCAACTAATCCATTAATAACTTTACGCCAATTGCTTTCACGCCAGCGATGATGATTTATATAGCCACCACCAACGGCAGGAAATAAAAGATTTTGTTCTTTCTGTACTACGTTTAGTAAAGCCTTTAAT
The DNA here is from genome assembly GCF_003003995.1 of Pleurocapsa sp. CCALA 161. Classification (GTDB taxonomy): domain Bacteria; phylum Cyanobacteriota; class Cyanobacteriia; order Cyanobacteriales; family Xenococcaceae; genus Waterburya. The sequence continues at coordinate 3,857 of NZ_PVWF01000151.1, forward strand.
TGCTCGTTAACAGGAAAAAGCCTTATCTCATGAGTCTTGGTATGTGGTAGTAGAATACCTTTGCTATAGCTTTTGTTAAATCGAATATAGGTTCTGTCACCTTTTACTCTAATATCTTCCTTGACAAGTGCTAAGGCTTCTTCTGGGCGACAGCCAACAAGACTCAGGAAAGAAACATAAGGATAGTAGTAAGAATGTTTGTACCTACTAGATTTTGGATTGTAAATATCCTTAGCAAAGGCATCAAGTATTAGCTTTATCTCTTCAGGTTCATAGCATTGGATAGGTTTCTTAACCTGTTTTGGGAAAGTTAGTTTATAAAAAGGATTAGATTCAACTAACTCGCCTTGGATTCCGCTATTAATAGCAGGATGAAGAAAAGACCTAAACAAAGTATTTATAGTAGAAGCAGCGTACTTAGTTTGAAGATATTGTAGAAACTCTTGTGCTTTGTCTAGTGACAGCAAATCTCTTGGAGTTTGGCTTAAATACCTATCAACATCTTTCCACCAGTAGGCCTGAGATGTAGCTGCAATTCTATCTTTGTTTAGATCTTTGTATCGTTCCCATATTTCTAATAGGTTTAGTTCTCGGCAGGCAAGTTCTAAAGTTTGTGAACGTCTTGGACTGTACTTGGCAAGGGTATCATCAAAATGTCCTAATTCAATATCAGCATTAATAGCTTGTGCAATTCTAAGAGCATTTACCCAACCTTCGTCAGTATTGGTTGAGATATTGATGTCGTTTCTTTTGCCTTTTGGATAAGTGAACCTGAGTTTGATTGAATTGTCTCTGGATACAGATACACTGATTTTTCCAATCTTGGCTTTTCTCTCTTCGTGATTGATATACATAGCTTTGAGCGATTTGGTGTGGAGCGCACCAATTTCGCACCAATTTTTAGAGAGAAAGCTTTATTTAAGTTTAATTGAACACAATTGTGTGACTCAATAGATAAAAAAATTTTACCTATTTACTAAACTCCTAAATCCCTGTTTGCTCCGTAATTCCCTATTCACAAGTATTTATGTTATATTGATTCAGGACTAGATTAAAAAAGTCATCAACGGGATGTAGCGCAGCTTGGTAGCGCGCCTGCTTTGGGAGCAGGATGTCGCAGGTTCAACACAAAACTCCACAACAAAACTATATCAATTAATTAGCTTTACTAAACTTATCTAGGGTGAGTGTTTACTGTTGTATAATGCCCTGGTTTTGCCCAGATTTTTTACTTAACTAAAATATAGCTCCAGTTTCTACCAGACTTGATAGAGCCGATAGTGGAGCGTCCTACGTGATACTGATTTGCAATCTGTTTGAGGCTAAGAGATTTAGCTGCTATCAATAACTTAATTTCTCTCACTTGTTGCTCTGTAATACCAATTCTCCATGAAGATGCATTAAATTAAAGGTGGTGACAAAATGCACAGATATGGGAAATAAATTTCCAGTAGAAATCAAAGAAAGTGTAGAAGAACTTAAACACCGACTACACCATGCAATAACTTCTAGCACCAAAGAAAGAATACAAATGCTGTATTGGTTAAAAACCAAAACAGTTGGGACGAGGAAAAAACTATCCCAGCGATTAGGACGAGACGAATCGACAATCTATCGGTGGCTAAGAAAATATGCTCAGGGTGGTATATCCGCTTTATTAGAAGTCAAAACCCCTCCAGGCAAAGAAAGTATTATTTCCGCTCAAGTAATGAAGCAGTTAGAAGAGCGTCTTAAGATGCCTCAAGGATTCAAGAGCTATAGCCAAATTCAAGATTGGCTAACTCAAGAGTGGAAAGTCCAACTTGCCTATAAAACTGTACACAAAATTGTTCGCTACAAACTGAAGGCGACCCTGAAAGTACCACGTCCACGTAGTGCTAAAGCCAAACCAGAAGTTATGGATTCTTTTAAAAAAAACTGCCAGATTTAATTCAAATATTGTTACGGCATTTGCGAACAGGTCAACCAGTTCATTATTGGTGTCAAGATGAAACTCGTCTAGGGCTTAAAACCTTAACCGGAAAAATTATTCAACCACCTTCTAGTCCTGAGCTTAACCCAATTGAACGTCTTTGGGAACACATTAAAAGCCAATTATCCTGGGAATATTGCCCGAGTTTAGACCAATTAAGAGCCAAATTGAAGCAGGTTCTTAATTCAATTTCGTCTGAAGCAATTGCTTCAATTTGTGGATGGGACTATATCATCTCAGCTTTATTTAGTGCAACTTCATAGAGAAATGGTATAACTTCTAGTTTCAAAATTTCTACCTGAAAGTAAAGCTACTAAATCTTCCAACCTTCCTCGCTTGAACTCTGAAGTAAAAGCCACACGCAGCATATCAGTATAAGAGGGGGCATACAAATCATCATTCACGGATTTTAGCCATGACATTTTCTGAAAGTATTCTGTAGCCGAAAAGTCTAAATCTATTTCTGCTAGCTGTTGATAAAACTCAGGGGCAACTGCTAAATGACAGAAGTAATCAATACACTTTCTTAGTAAATTACCGCTATAAGTTTCATTAGCAGCAATCTTGGACATCGCAAAGTCTGCTTGGCTTAGTCTTGCTCCTTGTGAGTTAATACGGATGAAAATTTCTGTAATGGTTTCGATATCTAAATCTGAATTAAGTTCTATTAAACCGATATGGTTGTTAGCTATTCCTTTTAACAAATCAATGCTTTCAAAAATCTCGTCTTGGTCTGCGTCTTCGTTCTTTGTACAATAATCGTTGACAAATTTGATAGTTTTGAAGTCAGCAGTAAACACTTGGGCTATATCTACAATCCAGGATTTATCTCTGCTAATTGCAGTATTAGAAACTTCAAACCTCCTGTCTTGAGGATGAAAAGCAATTGTTATACGTACTCTTCTATAGTCTTTGTTGATTACATATTTTCCTAAAACAGCAGCCATCAAAGCAGTAACACGCTGTTGTCCATCTATTAGTATTTTTTTTTCCACTAGATGAAGTACCATCTTTTAATTTGACAGTAGGGTTACGCCATGCAATTAGATAACCTACTGGATAACCTTGATACAAAGAATCAATCAGGTCACGTACTTTACTAGCATTCCATACAAAAGGTTGCTGAATTTCAGGTATAGCGATTTCTCCTGAACTAATCCAAGACAGTAAAGTTTGAACGGGATGTTGATTAACTGAATATTTTTGTATGGACATGAATAGAGATATCTTATATATGGTTGTCTCATAAAATTAGGATGCCCATTTCTTATTTGTGTTTCTAAAGTTCGTTGAAATATCTGGTGTCATAGCTGTAAATAAGACATACAATCAAAAAGCTTGATGATTGTAGTTAACACCTTATGCCAGCCAACACCACTGATTTAGAAAAACGCTTATGGGATGCAGCCGATGAGTTGAGGGCAAACTCTAAGCTGAAGTCTTCAGAGTATTCTGTACCCGTACTGGGGTTAATCTTCCTGCGCTACGCTGATTACAGATTTACTAAAGCAGAACAGGAATTAAAGAGCAAAGGCAGTAGCAGGCGTGGTGTTTCTAAAGCAGACTATCAAGCCAAAGGGGTGATGTATTTACCCGATATAGCCCGTTTTTCTTATCTGGTTAACCTTCCAGAGAGTGAGGATACAGGAAAGGCTATAAATGAGTCAATGAAAGCTATTGAGGCTGAAAATGAGGAATTAAGTAACATTTTCCCTCAGACTTATAATCGCTTTGAGAATAGCTTGTTAGTCGAACTACTCAAGAGTTTTAACCAGATAGATATCGATACAGATTTAGAGGGTGATGCTTTCGGGAAGATATATGAATACTTCCTCGGTAAGTTTGCCATGAGTGAAGGGCAAAAGGGAGGAGAGTTTTTCACCCCTACTTCTATAGTTAAATTGATTGTAGAAATACTAGAACCCTATCACGGACGTATTTATGACCCTGCCTGTGGTTCGGGTGGTATGTTTGTTCAAAGTGCTTCTTTTGTAGCTAGGCATCAGAAAAATCCTAGTGCTGAAATTAGTATTTATGGACAGGAAAAGGTAAACGAGACTGTACGGCTATGCAAGATGAACATAGCAGTTAATGGTTTATCGGGGGATATCAGAGAAGGTAATAGTTACTACGAAGATATTCACAAAGGAATAAATAAGTTTGACTTTGTAATGGCAAATCCACCCTTCAATGTGGATAAGATTGATGTAGCTGGTTTATGTAATGTAGCTACTATCGACCAGATTAAAGAGCAAGGATGGAGCTTGAACCCTGGAAGATATGTAGGGGTAGCAGAAAAAGAACAGGAAGATTTTGATTTTGCTGAACGTTTGGAAGAGTTGAATGAAGAGTTGGAGATTTTGAATAGTGAAGCGAGGGAGTTGGAAGAAAGAATTGCTGAGAATGTTAATAAGTTGCTAGAAAAAAATACTCTCTAAACTATGAATTGGAAAACTTACCGATTAGGGGATTGCGTCACATTTTTATCTGGAGGAACTCCATCTAAGAAAAAGCCTGAGTATTGGAATGGTAAAATACCTTGGATTTCATGCAAAGACATGAAAGTAGATTACTTGTATGATTCACAGGATTATATAACTGATATTGGTTCAAGGAATGGAACGCAATTAGTACCTGAAGGAACTATTCTAATTGTTGTTCGAGGTATGATTTTGGCACAACATTTTCCTGTTGCTATGACAAAACGTACATTAGCATTTAATCAGGATTTAAAAGCTTTAGAATGTTCTTCTAAAATTGACTCAACATATTTGTTTCATTGGCTTAAAGGTAAGTCATACGAAATTCTTGGAATAGCAGATGAAGCAGCGCATGGTACTAAAAGATTACAAACGGATAGACTACAAAATTTTCCTATAGATTTACCACCTATTTCTACGCAACATAAAATCGCTTCTATACTCTCAGCCTACGACGACCTAATCGAAAACAACACTAGACGCATCAAAATATTAGAATCAATGGCACAAACTCTCTATCAAGAGTGGTTTGTTAAATTCCGTTTTCCTGGTCACGAACAGGTAAAAATGGTTAAGTCTGAATTAGGTTTAATTCCTGAAGGTTGGGAAATATGTAAGCTATGTGATGTAGTTGAATTAGCTTATGGTAAATCCTTAAGAGCTAAAGATAGACTAGGAGGTGAAATAGCTGTTTATGGT
>NZ_PVWF01000029.1 GCF_003003995.1 Pleurocapsa sp. CCALA 161
GTAGTAGGTAGTAGGTAGTAGGTAGTAGGTAGTAGGTAGTAGGTAGTAGGTAGTAGGTAGTAGGTAGTAGGTAGTAGCATTCTTTATTCAATCCAATTCTTAGCCCTGGCAACCGCTTTTGACCACATGGCAAAGTTTTCCTGTGCCTGGGCTTGTCCGATACCTGGCTCGATCTTTTCTACTTGGCGATCGCTAACTAATTTTTGATAGTCAGACCAAAAGTTAATAGTTAATCCTGCACCAAAGGCTGCTCCTTGAGCGGTAGCATCAAGCATTTTGGGGCGCTCTAAGGTCACTCCTAAGACATCTGCCTGGAACTGAGTCAAAAAGTTATTTTGCGCCACTCCACCGTCAATTTTAAGCAGGGTCACAGGACAATCACTATCTTGATTAATAGCATCAACTACTTCCTTGACCTGATAGGCGATCGCTTCTAAAACTGCCCGTACCATATGTTCTCGTTTAACACCCCCTGTAATACCCATAAAAGCTCCCCTAGCTTTCATATCCCAATGAGGCGCACCCAAACCACTAAGAGCGGGAACAAAGTAGACTCCATGGGTATTTTCTACCTGATTACATAAAGCCTCAGTTTCCGTTGCATCGTTAATCAGCTGTAAGCCATCCCGTAGCCACTGAATCGAAGCTCCTGTTGTAAAGATTGCCCCTTCCAGGGCATAGTTAGTTTGCTCTTTAGTACTCCACGCCACTGTAGAAAGAAGCCGATGATGCGATCGCGTTATCGTTGTTCCTGTCTGCGCCACGATAAAACATCCCGTGCCATAAGTACATTTAACTAGTCCAGGGCGATCTCCACCGTGGGCAAATAAAGCAGCCTGTTGATCGCCAAAGATTGCCGTAATCGGAATTTCAGCATTTAAGATATTGCGTTCGCTCTTGCCAAATATACCCATACTGGGTTTAATTTCAGGCATAATCTGGCGAGGAATGTTAAATAATTCCAGTAAAGACTCATCCCAGTCTTGGGTATCGAGATTCATTAACATAGTACGGCTGGCATTACTCACGTCTGTAGCGTGAACTTTTCTACCTGTTAAATTCCACAATGCCCAAGTGTCAATTGTTCCAGCCATGACGTTATCCCAATTGGTATCAGGTTGATGCTCCTTAACCCAATCAATTAGCCAGCCTAACTTAGTCGCCGAAAAATAAGCATCTAAAACCAAACCTGTAGTTTGCTCGATCACTTCGGCTTTGCCTTGGGCTTTTAGGCGATCGCAGCGATCGGCAGTACGGCGATCCTGCCAGACAATTGCCTTATGCAATGGTTTTCCTGTGGTTTTATCCCAGAGTAAGCAGGTTTCTCGCTGTACCGTTAGACCAATTGCGGCAATTTCTTGAGGGTTTACTTTTTTCTCTGTAATCACCTGCTGCATACAGCTACTAACAGCTTGCCAAATCTCAGCTGCATCGTGTTCTAACCACCCTGGTTGGGGATAATATTGGGTTAATTCTTGATATGCCTGATCGACAACATTCCCTTGGCGATCGAATAAAATGGCTCGATTGCCTGTAGTACCAAGATCGAGAGCGAGAATATATTTACTATCGGTCATAAGAAATACCAAAAGTCTGCTTATTGTAGATTTACAGCAAAGTTATGGTTAAAAAACATTATCTTAAGTTTTTTTAGCAATCTTGACAAAAATGTTACATAAATACTTAATCAATTGATAATTCAGCCAAAAGGACTGAGAAACTTGTCACCTACTAGCAAAAATGATACATTAACCACTAGTAATTTCCATTTGTGAGTCTATTAAGTAGAATATTGCAGCCATGAAGTAGTTCCTGCACCCCTCAAATATTTACTAGGTACAAAAAGACGCAGATATTAAAGGTATAACAGTTTGCTTTTGTGCCTAATTGCAGGACATAGTTTGAGTTTTAAAGTTTAAAACAAATGCAATATTTCAATTTATTCGCTAAATATAGCCAAATTTTGCTACGTTCGTTGCCCTTGATCTGGCAATCTGCTCCCAAAGAAGTCGCGTTTATAACTTTTACTATGTTGGTAAGAGGTATCTTTCCTGGGTTCGGTATCTGGATTAATAAACAAATAGTTGACGCTGTAGCAGGTGGTCTAAACTCTCAGCAACTAGACAATTATCAGAGTTTATTTTCTCTAGTTATTGCTTGGGTAGGAGCAATTTTATTACAAAGTATTCTAGAGCCATTTTATGATGCTAGTTTGAGAAATACCACTGAAAAACTTACGGTACATATTAATCTACTAATTCTTAATAAAGCTAATAGCTTTGTTGATTTGATTTATTTTGAGGACGCTAATTTTTACAATGAAATTCAATTAATTGAAGAAGAAGTAAACCAACAACCCTTTAATCTAATTCTGTTTTTTGGTAATGGCTGTCAATATTTGCTCAATCTCGTGACAATGTTGGTTTTGCTATTTCCTCTTGGCTGGTGGATTCCTCTATTACTTTTAGCTACATCATTCCCCCAGGTTTATTTTACTTTTAAAATTCAATGGGATCTTTGGACAACAATGTCATCAAAAAGTCCTCAATCTCGTAGGATGAAATATTATTCTTCCGTACTTTTAACAGATACTTATGCCAAAGAAGTGCGTCTGTTTGGATTAGGTTCATTATTTAGGCAACGCTATCAAGAAGCTTTTGACGATAAATATCAAGCCATGCGTAAGATAAGAGGTAAAAAGGCTTTGAGCTTAAGTATCTGGGAAATTTTAAGTGCTGGGGGTAGCGCGATCGCCTTTTCTCGAGTAGTAGTACAAGCAGTAAATAAGCAGATTACCGCAGGAAATATCTTGCTATTTATTCAAGCTTTAAATTCGATTCAAACCAGCTTGCAGGTTTTGGTTTCAGAATTTTTGGGTTTGCAAGAAGCTCTAATATTTATGGAGCGTGTGTTTAAGTTTTTAGACAGCAAGCCAACGATGGATCTTACTGTCAGTAATAAAAATATTCCCAACCCAATCGCCTCAGCAATTGTCTTTGATAATGTATCTTTTGCTTACCCCGATGGCAGGCTGGCATTAGAGGGGGTTTCTTTTTCCCTCAAAGCAGGTGAAACATTAGCTTTAGTGGGGGAAAATGGTGCAGGAAAAACCACCATCATTAAACTTTTAGCTCGACTTTACGATCCTAGTGCAGGCAGAATTTTAGTAGATGGGATCGACCTCAAACAGCTAGATATAGATCGGTGGCGACAACAAATAGCAGTAGTGTTTCAAGATTTCTGTCACTATAGTTTAACTGTCGGCGAAAATATTGCCTTGGGAAATTTAACCGCCATAGATAAATTAGATCACCTAAAATTGGCAGCAACAAAAGCGGGAATTGCCGAAAAGATAGAGCGCCTAGAACACCAATACCAAACCTTGTTAGGTAAACAATTTGATGGGACAGAACTTTCTGGAGGAGAATGGCAAAAAATTGCGATCGCCAGAGCCTTTATCCGCGAACAACAAGCACAGCTATTAGTCTTAGATGAACCGACGGCAGCTTTAGATCCTCGCAGCGAATACGAAATCTACAGCCGTTTCTCAGAATTAGTCAAAGGTAAGACAGCGATTTTAGTTACTCATCGCCTTGCGTCTGTTTCTATGTGCGATCAAATTATAGTTCTCAAAGCAGGTAAACTCATAGAACAAGGAACTCACGAGACATTGTTACAGCAGCAAAAAGAATATGCTTATCTTTGGCAAATGCAAGCTCAAGCTTATCAAATTTAGCTGCAATTGAGCGAAAATTTAAAGCGATCGTTTTTATTAGGGTGTCTAAGTAGATAGTATATCCATACTTTGTGTTGTGCTTTAATTAGTCGTAGTTGTTGTTGAAATTGATTGGTGTGCGACGTTGAGGTGAGTCATTATAGTCGTCATAATCATCTTGCTCAGAGTCACTATTTTCTGAATCATAGTCATTATCGTAATCATCCTGTGCAGAGTCATCGTAATCATCGTCTGCATAATCAGTTCCTCCGTTGTCTAGAGGCTGATAATCGACAACATAATCTCCAGGAATCGGCTTTTGCTCATCATCATAACTTCTTCCTATGTCAGAATCATTGTAATTATCCCCTGCATCATTCTCAGGGTAATCCTCGTCTGGTTCATAGCTTCTACCTAAATCCGCTGGGTTTGGTCTGCGTCTAGGTTCAGTGGGGGGAGTATAGCTTTCACGAACAGGTTTGCGATCGCGTTCATCGTAACTATCTACAGCAGGGTTCGTGGGACGACGAGGACGGGAAGCAGGTTTAGGAACATCATCCCACTCATCATAGGCATCTCTAGCGGTTGCCGCAGGACGACGACGGGGAGAACGACTATTAGGTTCTTCGTTGCCATAACGATCGCGTAGCGGACGCGAAGTTTCATCGCGAGGTGTACCAGTAGGATAATCTCCTTGAATGTCTCTGGCTACAGAATCTCTATTTTCAGGACGGCTACGAGGTGATCTACGTCTAGGTGCTTCATCCCTCAGATCTGCTGCTGGTGCAGTTCTAGTTCGGCTGGCAGGACGACGATTAGAGCGAGGTGTTGGATCGTCGTAGCCTCTTAATCTAGGACTGCTGTAGTTAGGCTCGGCCCCTTCATAAACATTATCATAAGGGTCGATTTTATCTAATTCCGCCTCAGTATAGACTCTAGTGCGACTCACAGGGCGATCGCGATCCACAGTGGCTGTGTTGCGTCTAGCTTGTTCCGTTGCTACACCGCGCATTCTCACACTCTCAAAAGCAAAGAAAACTGCTGTACCCGCTAGCAAAAATTGGCTAAATTGTAAAATCGGGTCGAGTCGCCAACCATTAAAAATTAAAATAACGCCACATAATAAACCTACAGCAGCAAAGAAGATATCATAATCCCTTGCCAACTCTGGGCGAATTGAGCGCAGGAAGAATAAACCTGCCCCTGCTATTGCTAAAAACAGACCCAAAATAAAAGCTGGGCCGCCCCCTAAATTGACCATGAATACTCTCCCAATCTAAATTCTCTTGGTTTTAATTAACACCTATTCTATCCATACCTAATCTTAAGTAGTGTATCTTCTCTGATTACCCAATCTCTTTTGGCATTAAATTGGGACGTTAAAACTAGTTTCTAAAACTAAAATTCCAACTTAAAATACAACGGCGAAACCTTGGTAATATTACCTTTTCTCTAATTTAGAGATGATTCCGCCGTCTAATTGCTTATGTTTTGGTAGCTAGAATCAGCCAGCTAGTTTATCCCCGTTCGATTTTATCGCTTTGACTCAGGACGATTAAAGCAATGGTTGCGGGAATAACTACGATTACTGCACCCAAACCGATACTTAAAAGAAAATTGAATAGAGAAGGGGTCATAATTTTTTATCCTGACTATATTTTGGTTTTAACTTTAATAGTTAATAGTTTACGTTCTTTTATAATTCTAAAAGTTTTTTAACCAAAACTAAAGTTTATTATGATGTTGGCTGTTCGATTATTTTTATTGGATTTATTTTGCCTTAAAGGCATCGAGGTTCTCAAACAACAGTACAATACATAATATATATTTACATTAAGTAATCTTTATCTCTGGCATTTAACATTTAGTTTGAGATTATGAATTCAACTATCACCACCCTCGGCCTTAGCTTGCTATTAGGATTAATGACAATTTTGTTTATTTTTAGAATTGTCCTTACTTGGTATCCTCAAGCAGAGCTAGGCAAGTTTCCGTTTAGTCTAGTGGTTTGGCCAACTGAGCCTTTTCTTCAGCCTCTACGTAAGCTAGTTGCGCCGATTGGGGGAGTTGATATTACACCAATTATTTTAGTTGGGGTGTGTACTCTGCTGAGAGAAATTTTAGTTGGTCAGCAAGGATTGATTACTATGGCTCTAAATCATTAGACTTTACCGACAAAGCGATCTTAGAGTGTGAGCTACAGTTCCACAATCAATCAACCGTTCGTTACTGTAGGGTAATCGCATCAAACAGAAAAGTAGTTTTGTATAAGTCGAGATACTATAGGCTTGTTTAGTATACGCATTTTCCCTTGGGCGATCGCCAATATTTAGACATTAAGATAATTAATATTTAATATTTATCTCATTGATTGAGTTGAGATTTTTTTAATTTTTATTAATTGAGAGAAGACAAAAGACCAAAATCGATCATGAATGGGCATTGTTCCGTAGAATACAGCCATCGCCAGACTAAATCTGTTGAGTTGAGCAGTAGTTGTGGAAGTATCCCAAATAGCTAAGACAAAGGTTGTTGCACCATTAATAATTGAATATGTAAAACTTAGATAAAAAAACTTATTGATTAACTTTTTTAAACTAACTGTCTGTTGTTCTGTCCTAATTTTTTTTAAAAAGTGTTCCAGAGCAAAATTAAATGAGCCAGCAATAAAGCCACAAATCATTGCTACTAATGTAATTCGATTTAGCTCGATTAATATCATATACCTTGCAACTTACTACAGAATACTTCATTTGTGTCTTATAAATTGAATTACATAACCTACAAACATAGTTAGCGATCTCATTTGGATTGATCTCATTTTAGTGATTGATTATGAAATCGCATCACTAAGATGCTCGGCAATGAAATTGGTGTAAATTTCTCCTTTAACAAAGGCGGGAGTTTCTAAAATTCGCTGATGAAACTCAATGGTAGTAGGAACTCCTGTAATCGCGCATTCTCTTAAAGCTCGTCGCATCCGCTTAATTGCTACATCACGGTTTTCACCCCAGACAATTAGTTTGCCAATCAAAGAGTCATAATACGGAGGAATCTCATAATCAGTATAAACATGAGAATCCATTCTTACTCCTGGTCCTCCTGGCGGTAAATAGGCACTAATGCGTCCAGGTTGGGGACGGAAATTGTGCTTAGGATCTTCAGCATTAATTCGACATTCGATCGCGTGACCACGAAGTTCCACTTGCTCTTGGGTAAATCTTAGTTTTTCTCCTTGAGCCACCCGAATTTGTTCGGCAATCAAGTCTATGCCTGTGACCATTTCGGTTACAGGGTGTTCTACCTGAATACGGGTATTCATTTCCATAAAGTAAAAATCCCCCGATTTGTCGAGCAGAAACTCAATTGTCCCTGCACCAACGTAATTAATTGATTTAGCTGCTCTAACCGCAGCGTCTCCCATTTTCTGGCGTAGTTTCGCGCTTAATACCGCGCTGGGGGCTTCTTCCAAGAGTTTCTGGTGACGACGCTGAATCGAACAGTCTCGCTCTCCCAGATGAACGACATTACCGTGACTGTCAGCCAGAATTTGAAACTCAATGTGTCGCGGATTTTCGACAAACTTCTCTAAATAAACCCCGCCGTTACCAAAAGCAGCCTCCGCCTCACCCTGAGCAGCCTGAAACATTCTAACTAGCTCCGCTTCTTCTCGTACCAAGCGCATTCCTCGACCACCACCGCCTGCGGTAGCTTTAATCATCACAGGATAACCAATTTGAGAGGCGATCGCTTTAGCTTCTGACTCATCCCGTAGTAGACCATTACTACCAGGGACAGTAGGTACTTTTGCCTGCTGCATCGTTTTCTTGGCGGTCGATTTATCCCCCATCGCCAACATCGCTTCTTTTGAGGGACCGATAAAAGTTAGCTGGTGATCGTTGCAAATTTCCACAAAGCGAGCATTTTCTGCCAGAAAGCCATAGCCAGGATGAATCGCCGTGGCATTACGAGTTAAAGCAGCAGCAATAATATTGGGAATGTTGAGATAGCTTTTACCCGATGGAGGAGGTCCAATACAGACACTTTCATCGGCCAACTGAACGTGAAGAGCTTGGCGATCGATAGTAGAGTGTACGGCTACAGTAGCAATGCCCATTTCAGCACAGGTGTGTAAAATACGTAGAGCAATCTCTCCTCGATTGGCGATCAGAATTTTGTCAAACTGCATTCTTTGAGTAGGTAACTAGAGTCATATCTTAGAATAGAGCCTTTTTGGGTACTAAAAAAGCCAAGCTTAAGTATCGCTCAATTCTGAGGGCGGACGATCGTCACTCCAGCCCCACCAAGCAGTACCACAGTTACACTGATAAAACTCTTGATATTTGCGTTTATTAGCGACGCTTACAGGAGCGCGACGATTTAACCAAACACTTTGTGCCTTTGCTGGTACTGCTTGACAATTGGGACAACAAAAATTGAGGGCATGACCTGCGGATTTTGTCCATTCTGGTGGAACTAAGGCAAAAGCATCCATAAAGCTGGTTCAAGATTATGTAAGAGATATGTAGGGTAACTTATCTAGCTTAAGTGTAGAAATAAGTTATGGTTTACTCGTATTATTGTACTTTGCTTTAATCAAAAAGCTTTAAGCTCTAAGCTTTCAGATGAACCACCTGCGATCGCCTAATGTTTGTTAGTTTTGAGCATTTACTATCTGAAGAACAATATAAATCCGCTTGAAACGTTTTTGCTTTGACTTAAAAGTATTTTTTGTCCACCTTCATGTCAGCACTGATATATTTTGTTACTCAAATGAAAAATCTGCAAATCTTAGCTATCTCAGGTAGTTTGAGAGCCAAATCGTCTAATACGGCTGTTTTACAGGCTGCCAGTATTTTAGCTCCAAAGGAAATAGAAATTATTCTTTACTCTGGACTGGCAAACTTACCACACTTCAATCCAGATTTAGATTGTGAGCCTTTACCCGATGCAGTGATTTCTCTGCGTCAACAAATCAAATCTAGTGACGCAATTATGATCTCTAGTCCAGAGTATGCTCATGGTGTTCCTGGTTCATGCAAAAATGCTCTTGACTGGCTAGTAAGCAGCACCGAATTTCCTGGCAAACTCGTAGCGTTAATTAATACAAATCCCAGGGCGACTATTGCTTTGAGTTCTCTTAGAGAAATATTAGTCACCATGTCGGCTCAAATTGTTGAACCAGCTAACCTAACTCTCAACCTTGCAGGTAGAGGTTTAAATACAGAGGGAATTGTCGCAGATGAAGAATTATCAAAGTCTCTAGGCAAGGCGATCCGAAGGCTGGGCGAAGCCTAATCGCTCTGTTGGCGGAAGCTATAGTTGAGATTAATTATAGAGTAGCTTTGGTTTACGATTCTCCCTTATCAATACGAAATCTTTCTACAGAAGAAAGTAAACCACGAGCAATACCTACAAGACTTTGTAGCGCACCACCAACCCTTTGTGACTCATGAGAGGTAGCTTGAGCAGTCAATTCTACTGACTGCATTACCTGCGCTACCGCCCGCGAGTTTTCTCGTTGTTCGACAGTATCAGCAGTAATGGAGCGTACCAGGGTATCAATGCGATTCGATACCTGAATAATATCTTCTAGGGCAGTTTTCGCCTGTTCCGCTCTTTCGGTTACGTCAATTACCTCCTGAATACCTTCTTCCATGGCAGTCATTACCGACCCCGTTTCACTTTGAATCTGTAGTACGATTTGCTCAATTTCTTTCAAAGATTTACCAGAGCGATCGGCAAGCTGTCTAACTTCATCTGCAACCACTGCAAAACCTCGACCTGCTTCACCCGCTTTTGCTGCCTGAATTGAGGCATTAAGAGCTAGTTGGTTGGTTCTTTCGGCAATTTGGGAGATCAATAGCACAATTTTGGAGATTTCTTGCGATGCTTCGGCTAGTCGTTTTACTTTACGAGCCGTTTCTGATACCGTTTCTCTAATTTGGAAAATCCCTGATACAGTACGTTCTACCGCCTTACCACCTTTGAGCGCAGTTACCGACGACGAACGAGCAACTTCCTCTGCTTCACGAGCATTTTCAGCTACCCTTTCAATCGATTCAGTCATCATCTGGACTGAATTTAAAGTAACTGCTAATTCTTCTGCCATCCGTAACGCTTCACTCGATTGGTTACGGGCAAATAGTTCACTATCAGTCGAACCTTGGTTCACCTGTTCGGCAGCTTGTTTTACCTGGCGCACAATTTCGCGTAGACTTTGAATAGTCAAGTTAAAGGCATCAGCAACTGCCCCCAGAACGTCGGCGGTAACGGTTGCTTGTACGGTTAAATCTCCTCTGGCTGCACCTTCTACATCATCTAGTAATCGAATCACCTGGCGCTGTAAATCTTCTTTTGCCTGTTCGGTTTCTTCCGCTCTTCTTTGTGCTTCCTGGGTGGTTGTCAAGATAACTCGTGTCATGCGGTTAAAGCCTAACGCTAACTTACCAAATTCATCTTGAGAATAGATTGTCGCTTTAGCATTAAGATTACCCTGATAAACATCATCAAACTGACTTTGTAGATCTTGACTGGTTTTAGTAACATGTTTGGCGGTAATATTACCAATCGCAGCAGCTGTCCCCGCACTGGATAATCCAGCCACCAAAGCTAACAAAATGTTATTGGGAATAGCTTCTTGCATAGTTCGGTCTGGATTACGTGCCGTAACACTAGAACCAATTAACCCAATTATTAAAACGGCGATCGCTGAAACTAAGCCTGTAGCACCAGCCGTAGCTAGCTGCTTTTGCTGCATAGGAGCATTAATAAACTTAGCTAAAGCTCCCTGTTTAACTTCAATTTCTGGTTTTTCCTGGGAACTAATAAAAGAAGTTGTAGTAGTAGGACTAACTTCACTGATGGCAATTTCATCAGGCTCGATGGAATCAGATTCAGCAACCAGGCTACTCGAAAAATTCGTACTGCCACTACTTGGATCTTCTACTACGTTGAACAGTCCAGTATCGGGAAGTCCTTGTTCTAATTCTTCAAGATCGAAAAAGCTACTATCAATTTCATCAAATTCCAACTCGTCTTGGTAATCTACTTCATCTTGTTCAGAAATGTTTTCCTGAGCGTAATCTTTATCATTCCCCATGGCAAAGGGTTCAGTTAAAACAGTATCAATTTCTAGTTCCGAGCTGTCATCGTAGTCATTGTCATAATCATTTTGGCTGATAGCAAAATCTTCTGCCGTATAGTTGGGTAAATTATGGTTGTCTTCTTCATCCATCATAAAAGCAGAACTATGATCAACACTGGGTTGTTCTACTTCAGGGAGAGGATTGTCTAATGGAGGAGAAATGAGCTCTGATTCAAATGGAGCAAAAGGATCTTCGCCCTCATCTTGCTCCATTGAAACTAATTCTGCTTCTGCTGATGACTGGTCGAAAGGATTACCATCAGCATCTCCATCTTCTAAATCCACCTCGTAATTTTGGTTGACAGCAGAATTGTCACTTTCAAAACCTTCTTCATAAGCTTGTTCATCAGGAAGAGCCATGTCGCTCAAATCATTTGCATACCCTAAATCTTCATTCTCAAATGACTGTTCATCTAGTTCGGACTGTTCCTGAAGCTGTTCTATCTGTTCAATCCCGCTACGGGCAAAATCGAGCAGATTATCTGAATCGCTTAAGCTTAAGACATTTTCATACTGCTGTTTTGCCAAGTCGTAGTTTTGAAAGCCATAGCAATAGATGTGACCACGCAGCAACAAGACATTTGGATCATTGGGAAATTCATCGGCTAAATGATCGATTATTTCTGCTGCTTGAGCGAAATTACTTTCTAGATAGGCTTTTTCTGCTTGTCCGTATTCCTGAGAATAATTAGTTCCTGATGCCATGATGCTTTTTGCCAATTAAATCTAAATTTTTATTGCTTGTACTGATGAGTTCCCACTTTAAGCTTTTAACTTGACGATGACTCTAAGTTTATATAAGTAACAAGAAAAGCAACAGAGGCTGTTTTTTTCAAATAATGCTTAAAATGCTCAATAGGAAGAAGTTTTAACTTAATAATTAGAGATTAATTATCCTGGTATCAAGATGCCCATCGTGCCGACCTTAAAATCTTGGCTGGATTTAACAAATTAATGAGCATTTTGTTCTCATCATCAGTTTGCCATTGAGCCTGGACAAAAGGAGCCATTGTGTCTGCTGGGGGTTGCTGAATTGCTAGTTGTTCGACATCTAGCCAATCCATCTCGCCAATACTATCAATTGCTAACCCAATAATTTGTTCTTGATCTTCAATTGCAATTACAGGAATACTAGGGCGATCGGTTTTCAAGGCTACGCTATCTCCCAAAAACTGTCCTAAATCAGCAACCCAAATCACCCTACCTCGTAAGTTAATAGTTCCCAATAGTAAAGGAGAGGCATTGGGAATTGGAGCAATCTGATCGGGAGTTTGCTGCATTACTTCGGCTATACCTGTAGCTGGAAAAGCACAGGCTTCTCCTGATGCCAAATAAAAGCGTAGATGTAGTTCTCCCTCTGGATTTTCGAGGGGTTTAATGTCTAGAGAAAGATCTAGACCGCTCTCAGTATATAATTCTGGATTATTAACCATAAAATTTTGTTGTAGTTGTAAATACTATTTACAGACTGCTAGCCAGATAACCTAAAAAATAATTTTGCTCTAAGCTCGAAGCAACTGCTTGACTGTTCCAATCAGTTCAACTGGTTGGAACGGCTTAGCTATGTAAGCATCTGCACCTTGCTTCATGCCCCAGTAGCGATCAAATTCCTCACCTTTAGAAGAACACATTACCACAGGAACATTTTGTGTTTTTGGATCAGATTTTAGACGACGACATAATTCATAGCCGTTCATTCTAGGCATAACGATGTCCATTACGACTATGTCAGGACTAAATGTCTCTAAATGCTCCAAAGCTTCTACGCCATCGCAAGCAACCGTTACTTTAAGACCACTATCTTTTAAGAGATCTGAAATCATTTGTCTCTGCGCCAGACTATCTTCTACGATTAGAACTTTGCTCATAACATGCTATCTACGAAAAGTCACACTTAAGTTAAGTCTACTTGGCAAATCATTAAATTAATAGAAGCTAAACCTGTACTTAAATTCACTTATTATTAATAAAATTACTTGATTCGTAACCTCTCCGCTTCAGAATATACTCTACTTTTTAACCAATCGCCACGTCATCAACAACATATATTTTAAACAAGTTTCTTTTTTGGTTAACCCACTTTAGGTTTGATCTAAATTTAAGCGAAAATGTCTTATTACCCAACTAGCCTAAATGTATGTTATTCATTGGTAGATCTAGATATCATAAAAATTTTGAAGTCCGAAAATATTTTAGACATGACATAATCTTGAGTTTTTATTTTTGGCAAAAACAGTTTAATTAAACTTTAATTAAACTTGAGTTTATTCTAGGCATTAATTGCTGGGTAGCTATTGATCATTTAAGTAAAATAAAATTAGTTAACTATGACTCTATGACTTATTATTCTTGCTTTAGCTTAAATTATAGTTATCAACACTAACGTCATGAATAACATATAAATGCTCGTTATGTAACAAATATTCAATTCCCTGAAGTTTTACGCCAAAGTCAAATTAGAGGTCGAAATTTAATTTAGTCTGGTTGTTTTAATAAATCAGCAGTAAACTGGAAAAGCTTAATTTTTCTGAGTTCCTGCACAGAAGAAATCAAGAGGAAGGCGCATAGTGCTATATCTGGCAGAAATACAAAAACAAAGTAAAGGGTTTATGAGTGGCGTAGAAACAAAGCTTAAGCTCATAGCTTGTCAACGCAACGATCAAAGTTGGGGTGTAGTTGGCAATGAATTAATTGCTGCTGAAGAAGCAAATGATTTTGGTGATGGCGCTTTAATTGTGGTCAATTTAGGCACTAATCGACAAGTACAAGGCAAAATCGAGTTGGCTTCGTCAAAAATCGTTGCTATTTTAAAAAATTTCTCTCGTTTAGTCGAAAAGAACCAAGAACAAGAGCAAGAAATCAGTCAGTGGAAAGAGTCTTTGGCAATTCAAAGTGAAGAATTGAGTCGGCGACAGCTTGAAATGGAAGCTCGCCTCGAACAGGTTGAGCAGATGGAAGAAGAGTTTAAGCAGTTTGAACAAGAAAAAGCTGAAATTGCTCAGGCTCAGGCAGAAACTGACAGCATTAGAGCAGATTTTGAGGCAAAAAGTGCTGAACTAGAAGGTGCTTGGGCGCAATTACGAGGTCAGCAAAATAGCTTGGATGAACGGCTAAAGCAGGCTAATACCTTGGATCACCATCAAGCTGACGAACTTAAGCAACAGTTAAAAATTATTGCTAGTGCAAATGAAGCTGTTAATACTCTTCGTAACCAGCTTAAACAAGCCGAATCAGCCGTGGCAATTCAACAACAGACAATGAAGTCTCACTGGGACAATTTAACTCACAACTTAGCTGAGATTGATATCAAGCGACAAGATCTTGATAGTATGACTACAGAATTGAGCGCCAAAAAAGCACAACTTAAATCTTTGCAAGAAGCGATCGCCAAAGCGGAACAGCAATTAGAAATAGAACAAAAATCTTTAGATGTTCAACAGGAGCTAATACAGTTTTTTAATCTTCAGTCAGAAAGTCATCACAAGATGTTCGAGATTTTATCGGGTTCGTCAACGGATGCTGAAGGTACAGCCAAAATCGATCTCGAAAAATTAGAAAATATTCCTCTGCCTAACCTAGAAACTATCGTCGAAAGCCTGAAAAAAGATTTGGAGAAAGTAGCTCGATTTGTCAATGATCAGGAAGAAGAACTGAGTTGGCAATGTAAGGCGGTTGAGGAATTAGAAGCTAAAATGTCTCAAGTTAATGATTTTGAGCGCTTGACTTTGGAGCAAGAATTAGCCGATGAGAAAGAAGCGAAAAAGATGCTAGATCAAACTTTGGTCGGGCAACGGCGCTCTCTTAAAGAGAGGCATCAAGTTTTGTTGCAACACTCTAGAGTCTTAAAACGTCGCCAGGGAATTGTTGATTTTGATTTTGAGTCAGCAATTCAAGATATTGACTTAACTCCCATCAAACAAACTTTAGAACAGCAACAGCAAGAGCTACAACAACAGCAACAACAGTTAAACTCAGAAGTAAACCAGAGTAAACTAAATATTCAGGAATTGATAGCAAAGCTGGAGCAGGAAAGAACCCAGAAAAGCCAGCTAGAGCAGGAAATTGCTCAACTACAGGACAAATGGCATGAGCTAAATCTTCAGACAGCAGCAACGCAGTCCCAGATAGATTTTTATCAGCATGAGCTACAGCCTTTGCAAGATACTCTAGATCAGATTAATCATCAAGTTACCGAGATGGAAAAATTACTGATTGATAGTGAGGCTAGTAGTCCTGGTATAGCTATAAGCAAAATTGAGCAACTAGTTGACGAATTAGCTACTTAACGGCTGAGCAAAGCCGAATATTTGGGCGATCGCCAATTAGCTAATATTGATAAAAATATCAATATTTTTTTACTGACTATTCAAGTTGTTTAAGCATATAGCTAGTTGTTTTTGCTCCATTTATAACTGTTTTGATTGGCAGCCAATCTACCACACAATTACTGTAGGCGATCGCTTCTAGGGTAGAGATAAATTCTGGATGCCAAATATTTTCAATCACCTTAATCTTTCGGCTTTGGCAGAAATCAAGCCAGCGCGATCGCGCAATTCCTGCTAAAATTCCTGAGTCTAAACCAGGAGTATACCAGCAATCATTTTTCCACCCCCAAAGATTGCCTGTACTGGTTTCTAGCCAATTACCCTGAGTATCGACCAAAATTGCTTCTTGAGCCTTACGACTTATTGCTTGATTACGCGCTAAATAGGCAGAGAGATAATTACCTGTTTTATATTGAGGTAAATCTCGACGGTATAAAGAATCTTGAGCTACCCAGGCTGTAATACCAGTAGTTTGAAATTCCTCTAGATTAGCAGGTAAATTGCGTCCTGTGATCCACTCTCGACCATCGGGAAATATTGCCATTCTTAAGACAGGAAAAAATTCCGCTAATATTTCTGCACCTTGCCTTAGCTGCTGCCAATCAGGTTGCTGCCAACCAAATGCTAATAAAGACGTTTTTAGGCGATCGCAATGAGCCAGCCAGCTAGTAAAAGGATGATTGAGGAACTTGTCATAGACACGCATTGTGGTAAAGCTAGTCGCCCCATAACATAAGCCAGGGTCATTAAGATCCAGATGTAACTGGGGAGCATCAATTAGCTGGCGATCATACCAAAACATTCTGTACGCTTTGTTGTTAAGAATTCGTTTCTGTAGGGTTGGGTAAAGGTGGCGTAAGGTCAGGGTCTGGATCTAAGGAGTCTTGTCGCAGTTTATAGGCGAATAAACCAACAATTGTGGCTAGGACTAGGGCGAAAATGAGAATTTTCATCCATTTTGACTGTTTGGTAGTTGTTAAAGGTTCGCCAATTGGTTCAGAAATCTGTTTTTCTGTGATCTTAGTTGGTGGTAGGGATGCCTCACCAGGAGAAATATCTGCGGGATCAGAGTCAAATTGATCGTTTTCAGACCAGTGGGCAGATTCTGTCAAAACAATTTCCAGGTCAGACCAAGAGACGGCAGCTTGTGAGCTACCAGGCAAAGGATTTACTTGACAGTGAACTAGCGCCACTGTTACGTTATCATGACCATTTTTGTCATTGGCTAAAGCAATCAAATCTTTGACTGTGCTGGCAAGGTCTTGTTTTCCTTCTAAAAGTGGCAGAATACTTTGTCTCCATTGCTGTTCGATCCGGTCAAAATCACTTAAACCATCGGTGCAAAGTAAGAAAACACATTCATCATCAATGATATATCGTTGCAAGTTTGGATGGAGCGCTGCCGAACCTCTCATGCCCAGAGCCTGAATCAATGCACCCGCTGAAGGATATTGTAAAGAATCTCGATACAAGGCATAGCCCAAACGAACCTCTCTAGAAGCCAGATCGTCGTCAACAGTCATTTGATGACAACTATTACGAGTGATCCAATAAATGCGCGAATCACCAATATGACCCAGATACATTTCTTGGGCGCGAGCAAGAGCCATCACTAAAGTTGTACCCATGCGCTGTCTTTCCTGACGATGTTCAGCGTCATTGCGCTGATTAATTAAATCGTTAGCATCTTTGATATATTGGGCTAACTTGCTAGAGATTTTGTGTGGTTTTAGTTTGTCTAGCTTCAGGGCAGAAATTTTACCTTGCAAATAATCGATTGTTTCTCCTGAAGCAATTTCGCCACCGTCATGACCGCCTACACCATCACAAACGATCGCCAAGCCATTTTTACCATTTTGAGTCGCCGTAATCTCCTGAGGATGGGAAAAGAGGGGATAAGCTGCATCCTCGTTGTTACTACGGCTAGGACCAGAATCGCTTTGGGCATATGTCTGGTAAGAATATTGTTGAGTCTGACAATAAAGAGAGATTGCTCGATCAAGTAATCCCACTAGTTGATTTGCTTGAGCAATAACTCCTGTCTCTAAATTGCTAGCCAGCTTGAAGACTACTTCTTTAATATTGGGATGGGCATGAGTCGCCCATCGAGACCAAAGATTGCCTAAATCTTGAAGACTTGCAGCCCGATCAATATCTATCTGTAGCTGCTGTAACTGTAGGATCTGTCCGTTAACTCTAATCAGGTTAGGCTCTAATAAAGTAGCTGCTACACCCTTTTGTGAGAGAGGATGCCAAAGCTTGGCAATTTGCCAAAGCCAGTTTAACTGTTGTAGAGGGGTTGCACCAAACCATAAATCTTGAGCTTTAGGAATTAACTCTTGAGGATACGCTAGTTCTCCTGTAGAACTGGCAGGGACAGTCCCGTAATCAAACAACCAAATCTGTCGATCGCTTAATAAACCATAAGGTTGAGGAATATGAGGATAATAGGAAAAAAGCTGGAGATAAACTACTATTTCTGGAGGAACTTCTTCAGGGGTCAAAGGTGGGCTACTGGGTTGAGTATCCAGAAATATTTGCTCAGTTAAAGCTAAATATCGCTCCTGAATCAGGGTTTGCTTTTGCTCGCTCACGATCGCTTGGCTACTCCATAAGTAGCGTCTAATTATGGGGGTATTACATCGATCACAAAGAATAGCTTCTAAATCATTAGAGGCTAGACATTGAGAGTTGGAGCATTGAATTCTAGGCTCAGGATGTGACATGGATATTTTAAACTATTGAGCATCTTACTTAGCATTTAAGATTTCTCTATAGTAAATTAGAAATTTTATTTATGTTAGTTTTTAATGTCAAGATCTTAAAAAACTAGATAGTTTTAAGCTTTATACAGTTGTTCTAAACTCTCTTGTAAAGCTGCGGTTAGCTTTTGAGAGCTTTGGCGTAATGATTTGCCATGATATTCTTTGACTGCGATTGGTACACCAATATCTACCCTGACATCTGCTCCCCAGGTGGGGTAGGGCTGACTATAGCGTATACCTACAGGTAATATTTTAACCCCTATCTCTGATTTATCTGTTTCTGCCTGAAGAGCGATCGCCGCTACACCTCTTTTAAGGGGATGAATTTGATAGTCATTAAAAATACCTCCTTCAGGAAAAATGACCAGCATTTCCTGGTTCGACTTTAATAGTTCAATACTATGACGCACACTATTTAACTGAGGTCGTTCAGTATCCACTGGAAAACCGCCCATATGGCGGATTACCCAACCTTGAATACCTTTTACTTCATTAGCCGAAACCATAAACCGTAAATCTCGACCACTGACTAACCGACCAATGGCATAGGGTACAATAAAAGCGTCCCAGCGAGAACGATGTGTTGGGGCAACGATTACGGGGTCGTGTCGAGGAATATTTTCCTGTCCGAAAATTTCAATTTTGCCAAAAAAGCCTGGTATTACTAGATAACATCCAAGGGGATAGAGTAGTTTAGCTAACCAAGGAGATACACGCGAATTTAATTCATCTGTTCTGTTTGAGTCCAAAGTAGCTAAATTTTGCGGCGATTTTGACTGAGTCATTAATGAATTGCAATTTGCTCCGTTCTCTCCATTGTATTTACTACCTTAATTTTTCTTTAATCGGATGTGTTTTAAATACTGGACACTTACTGAGTTGTCATTCAGATGAATCAAAATTTAAAGCTAAGGAATGAAAACTTTTGATACCCTTTTAGCTAAAATTGTCACGCACAGAATACAGAATATTGTTGAGGAAGTTAAGTGCAGTTAGATTCATCAACGGAGTTATTGCTCCAAGCAACAAATTTATCGAAAAGTTTTGGTGGGATCAAGGCAGTTAATAACGCTTGCTTAGAGGTTGAAAAAGGCAGCATTACAGGGTTAATTGGTCCTAATGGAGCAGGAAAAACAACTTTGTTTAATTTGCTGGCTAACTTTATTCAGGCAGATCATGGTAAAATTTTGTTCGATCATCAGCCAATTGATCATCTACCATCCCATCAGATTGCCAAGCGAGGGTTTATCCGTACTTTTCAAGTAGCCAGAGTCTTGTCCCGTTTGTCAGTGTTAGAAAATATGCTCTTGGCTACACCGAATCAGACAGGGGAAAATTTTGTTCAGGTTTGGTTGCAACAAAAAAAATTAAGAGTCGAGGAACGAGCTAATAAAGCTAGAGCAATGGATATTTTAGAATCTGTCGGCTTGGCAGCCAAGGCTCACGATTATGCAGGAGCATTATCTGGAGGACAAAGAAAGCTGTTGGAAATGGCTCGAACTTTGATGACTAATCCCAAGCTGATCTTGCTGGATGAACCAGCAGCAGGAGTCAACCCCACCTTGATTAATCAGATTTGCGAACATATTGTTAACTGGAATCAGCAGGGCATTTCCTTTTTAATTATTGAACATAACATGGACGTGATTATGAGTTTGTGCGATCGCGTTTGGGTCTTAGCCGAAGGAACTAATCTTGCATCAGGCACACCAGAGGAGATTCAAAGCAATGATTTAGTCTTAGAAGCTTATTTAGGTCAATAATTTGATAGTAATCAAGTTTGAAAATTAACTTCTCGACTAGAAACTCCACTGGAATCAATTTAGTCAGGATGTATAACTCTGCACAATTGACAAAATTTGTGGGTGTTTTGCTCAATTTACACCGTTGTGAGTGAGGAAAGCTGAGACGATAACCAAGGCTCTATTCGCTAAACTAAAGCAAGAATCGGCATTTAAATTCAAATTTCTACAGAATGATATATTTCTATTTACCAGAGTTCTCAGCAACTAAATGACAATTATCTTAACTAACGACGATGGCATTAATGCCCCTGGGCTTCGAGCTTTGCAACAAGCTATCTCAGAAAGCACCACTATTGTTGCTCCTCATCAACCCATTTCTGGCTGTGGACATCAGGTCACAACTAATCAAGGTATCAAGCTCAAAAAAATATCCCCCAGTGAATATGTCTTAGAGGGAACTCCTGTTGACTGTACTCGCGTGGCTATTACCAAGATAGCGACTAATACAAAGTTGGTTTTATCGGGGATTAATGCAGGAGGAAATCTGGGTATAGACGTTTATATTTCGGGTACAGTAGCTGCGGTGAGAGAAGCTGCAATTCATGGCATTCCTGGTATCGCTATTTCTCACTGGATTAAAAATCCTCTGGTGATCGATTGGTCGGTGGCGACGCGCTGGACAAGTAGAGTGTTAGAAGATTTGCTAGCTCGTCCTTTGCCTCCTGGTAGCTTTTGGAACGTTAATTTACCCCACCTGGAAGCAGATCAGCCTGAACCCAAAATCATTTTGTGTGAACCAAGTATTGCCCCCTTACCTGTGGATTATCGAGTTGAGGGGGACACTTATTATTATCAAGGAGAATATGCTAAACGCGATCGCACTCTGGGAACTGATGTAGATATTTGTTTTGGCGGCAACATTGCTGTGACTTTAATTAGACTGTAGTGTGTTTCACTAATGCTTCTTGAACTTTTGATGGTAGCTGACGCATAATCTTACCTTTTTCGCGATCTATTCCCACTAGGATGACTTTCCCCGTTAAGAATATTTCTTGTCGATCATAAGACTGTATTTCATAGTCCCAACTGATACGGACTCCTATGCTTTCTACTAAGCGAACCTTGACTAGGGCAGATACTCCCAAACGAATTGGCAGATGATAGCGCAGGGAAAGTTCCACCACTGGTAGATCGCAACCCCTTGCCACTAAGTCGGCAAACTCAATTCCAATCGATCTTAAGTATTCTACCCTTGCTTCTTCCATCCAGGTTAAATAAGTACCATGCCAAACTATACCTGCATAGTCAGTGTGGTGGGGTTGAGCTTTAACTGGATATTCAAACCAGCTTTGGGTATTTGCCTGTAAACCCTCTTCTGTCTCAATTGCGGAAGTTGGTAGTTTAGGTAGCTGAGGGGCTTGCTGTTCTCGATCTATCAATTCCTAACACTCCTAACATATTTTTTTAGTAGTTTCTTACTTTTTTTATTTTAAGATTTTAGGCTGATAATGAACAGTGAACAATGAACAATGAACAATGAGCAATGAGCAATGAGCAATGAGCAATGAGCAATGAGCAATGAGCAATGAGCAATCATCATTCGTCATTTATTTGGGCGCTCATAGATTTTATTGATTGAGAAATGGAGTCGGGTAATCTTTTGATTTGGGTATTGCCTTTGATCATTAGTTGTTGGTCTTCGATTTGAATGCTTGTAATATTTAAGGCTAAATCTTCATTGGCAAAGTGCCGCAGGTAAAGTAAGTCACGAACTTTATTCATAATCGCTATAATTTCGTCTAAATCAAAAGTTTGATCCCCAAGATAGCGACTCCCCATAAATTTAATACCTAAACCAGCTTGGTAAAACTGTAAGGCGATTTTGAATCTTACAGTCTTAATCTGTTGTTCTCGATTTAAAACAATTGTGGTGTTTAAAAACAACTTTCCATCTTGCTCTAAGTTACATTCAGACTCTTGAAGATGAAAACTGGCTGATTGTTGATCGATTGTTAAAGATAAATTTTGTAAGAGAGTCCTGACATATTCAGAATTTAGTAAGCGATCGCAATCTGACTGGGTAAAGACTAGTTTGACTTGAAAGTTACCTGGCTGTTCAAAAGTGATTTTGCCTAAAAGCGCCTGGGTCAAATCCAGGGACAGATCCTGGGAACTGATATCTATTTTTTCCAGATGAATATCTTTAACCGCAATAATTTTTTCCCCCACTAATTTAAGAGAAGTTGTTTCTCCTTTGAGTAGTTGAGATATATTGCTTTCTAGGTTTACATCTATATTGCCAGCGGATTGTACTTGACTGGAGATGGCTGTTTCGGAAACTTTATTGATTAGTAGCTGCTTAAGATCCTGGTTAGCTTTTGATTCATTGCTCATGTTTTCAATTTAGCTATGGGTAAATTTAATGTAGCTATATTTGAGCTTAAAACCAATCAAGATTAAAGAAGACGTTGAACATTAAGGGTAAATTTTTAATTAAAATACTCGATTATGATTCAACAACAAGAGATAAAAAGTCAGGCTCGAGCATGATAATGATCATCAGATTGTTGACTAAAATTTATTTTTTCTTAAGCACTTCACTGTTTAAAAAAATTGCTTTTGTGGATTTAATAGTGATTAAGCCCCAAAAACCGCAAGCAAGATTACTGGGGCAAACAAGCATTTTTTGATCTCACATATACCTGATACATAATTAATTTCAAGGAGTAATCATGGCAACCGTCAAAGTAGCAATTAATGGCTTTGGACGCATTGGTCGTTTGGTATTTCGGGCTGGAATAGATAATCCACAGATTGAGTTTGTTTGCATTAATGATTTAGTTCCCGCAGAAGCGATCGCCTATCTCTTAAAATATGATTCTACTCATGGTCGTTTTAAGGGCAGCGTAGAAGCGCAGGATCAGGGAATTGTAGTTAACGAGCGATATATTCCCTGTATTTCGGTGAGAAATCCTGAAGAATTGCCCTGGAGAGAATACCAGGTAGATTATGTTGTGGAAGCCACTGGATTATTTACTACCTATGAGGGCGCGTCAAAACATTTAACTGCTGGAGCAAACAGAGTGGTGATCTCTGCCCCAACTAAAGATCCTGACCAGGTTAAAACCCTCGTGATGGGAGTTAATCACAACCAATTCGATCCCCGCGTTGATGCGATCGTTTCTAATGCCAGTTGCACCACTAACTGTCTTGCTCCCATTGCCAAGGTGATTGATGACAACTTTGGTTTAAAAGAAGGTTTGATGACCACTATTCACGCCGTGACAGCTACTCAGCCAACGGTAGATGGCTTTAATAAGAAAGATTTGCGCTCAGGACGTGGTGCAGGTCAAAATATTATTCCCGCCTCCACAGGGGCAGCAAAAGCAGTGGCGCTAGTATTACCACAGTTGGCAGGTAAGCTGACAGGAATGGCAATGCGAGTACCGACCCCTGATGTTTCGGTAGTAGATCTGACTTTTCATACCGAACAGGCGACGAGCTATGACGCAATCTGCCAAGCTATGGCGATCGCTTCCCAGGGGGAAATGCAGGGAGTTTTAGGCTACACCAGCGATCCCGTAGTTTCTACTGATTTTACTGGCGATCCCCACTCTAGTATTTTTGATGCGACTGCTGGTATGGAATTAAACAGTAACTTTTTTAAAGTTGTGGCATGGTATGACAATGAATGGGGCTATTCCAATCGAGCGATCGACTTAATTTTAAGCATGGCTGCCAAAGAAACAGAAATGTTGATTTCTGCCTAATTTCTGCCTAAATCAATATTTAGAGAGGAGATAGTAGCTAAACTTTCAGTCAGGGCGAGCGGTTGTTCGTCCCGACAAATTTTGGAGGCTAGGTTTTAAATTAACGTTACAGTCACAAAAAAAGATATATTAATTTTCGCCTGCATCTTTGTCGAGATGTCTCAAACTTTAAATAGGAGAATAGATGCTTAACCAATCAGAAGCCGTAATTGAAGCGATCGCCGCAAGAGAGATTTTAGATTCTCGTGGTCGTCCCACCATCGAAGCAGAAGTGCGACTAGAGACTGGAACAGTCGGTTTGGCTCAAGTACCTAGTGGAGCTTCCACAGGAAGTTTTGAAGCCCATGAATTGCGCGATGGGGACAAAAACCGTTACGGAGGTAAAGGAGTTTTAATCGCCGTCCGTAACGTTAAGGAAAAAATTACTCCCGAGTTGATCGATGTGGATGCTTTAGAACAAGCAACAGTTGATCAGATTATGATTGATCGCGATGGCTCTCCTAACAAAAGAAACTTGGGGGCAAATGCAATTTTAGCCGTGTCTTTGGCGACAGCAAAAGCAGCAGCAGCAGAAGTAGAACTACCTCTTTATCGTTATCTGGGCGGGCCGCTATCTAACGTTTTGCCAGTGCCAATGATGAATGTGATTAACGGTGGTTCTCATGCAGATAACAATGTTGATTTTCAAGAGTTTATGATTATGCCCGTGGGAGCAGATTCTTTTCGCGAAGCTCTGCGCTGGGGAGCGGAAGTATTTGCCACTCTAAGCCAAGTTTTAGGGAAAAAAGGTCTATTGTCTGGAGTAGGGGACGAAGGGGGGTATGCGCCCAATCTAGGCTCAAATCAGGAAGCTTTAGACCTACTGATTACAGCTATTGAAAAATCGGGCTATCAGCCTGGGTCAGAAATCGCCCTGGCGATGGACGTGGCTGCTAGTGAATTTTATGCTGATGGCAAGTATACCTATGACGGTGAGGCTCATTCTCCAGAAGAATTTATTGACTACATGGCAGAATTGGTTGAGAAATACCCCATCATCTCCATTGAAGACGCTCTACACGAGGATGATTGGGATAGCTGGAAAATTCTCACGGATAAGTTAGGGTCGAAAATTCAGCTAGTGGGAGATGATTTGTTTGTTACCAATAAGACTAGACTGCAAAAAGGTATCGATCTTAAAGTGGGTAATGCTATTTTGATTAAGTTAAATCAAATCGGCACTTTGACAGAAACCTTAGAAACTATTGATCTAGCAACTCGTAGCGGTTATCGTTCTGTGATCAGCCATCGTTCGGGAGAAACGGAAGATACAACCATCGCCGATTTGGCGGTTGCTACCCGCGCAGGACAAATCAAAACTGGCTCTTTGTGCCGTAGTGAAAGGGTTGCCAAGTATAATCGTCTGTTGAGAATCGAAGAAGAACTAGGCGATCGCGCCGTGTATGCAGGCAAAATCGGTTTAGGGCCAAAAGGCTAAAGATTAGCTGCTTCGTTTCTCAACCCAAGATTTCTCAACCAAAAATTAAGGGTTGGGTCTTTCCCAGCCTTTAGGATTGAATCTAGTAGTAATCTATAAACAGTTAAATTAAATTTGACGTGACAATATAGAAGCGAGCTATACAAAACTATTTAGGCAGCGATCGCTTCTTGATGCAACCACTTCTAGGGGATGTCAAGTAGCAGATTGTCTGTTTATGCCTTAAGTAATCCTTTATATCAACATCATTTTTCAGGGAAATATGGACTCAAAAACTTCTCAACAGCTTGGTCAAACAGTTACTGCTAGTAATTCGGCTAATCGTACGATTCAGGTAGAGGACGACCGCACAGGAATGAGTGTAGAGATTCTTAAACGAGCCTTTGCGGATAACCTGTTTTACCTCCAGGGAAAAGACCAATCCAATGCTACTCTGAATGACTACTATCAAGCACTAGCCTTCACTGTACGCGATCGCCTGTTACGTCGCTTTATTAAGACAGGTCGTACCTACTACGAAGAAGACGTTAAAGTAGTTTCTTATCTCTCTGCCGAGTTTTTAATGGGTCGCCATTTAGAGAATAATCTGATTTCTCTGGGAATCTATGAAAAGATGCGCGAGGTGGTCAGCGAATTTAATCTCAATATTGAAGATTTAGTCGAAGAAGAACCAGATCCTGGTTTGGGCAATGGTGGTCTAGGAAGACTTGCAGCCTGTTTTCTCGACTCTTTGGCTAACTTAGAAATGCCTGCTATTGGTTATGGAATCCGCTATGAGTTTGGCATCTTTCACCAAGCTTTGAGAGATGGTTGGCAGGCGGAAATTCCTGATAACTGGCTGATGTTTAAAAATCCTTGGGAGATTGCTCGTCCTGAAGATTCCGTAGAAATCAAGCTGGGGGGACATACAGAAACCTATCGTGATGCCAAAGGACACAGTCGCACTTCCTGGATTTGCGATCGCAAAGTAAAAGCCGTCCCCTACGATACTCCTGTCCCTGGATATCGCACCAATACAGTTAACTCTTTACGTCTCTGGAAAGCCGAAGCCAGTGAACAGTTCAACTTTGAAGCTTTTAACGCAGGTAATTATGACCGTGCTGTCGCCGAAAAGATGAGTTCGGAAACTATTTCCAAAGTACTCTATCCCAACGACAATACACCCCAAGGTAAAGAATTGCGCCTAGCGCAACAGTATTTCTTTGTTTCGGCTTCCCTACAAGATTTAATTAAGATTCACCTCCATATTCATCCCGATCTGACGAATTTTCACGAACGAGCAGCAATTCAGCTTAACGATACTCATCCTGCCGTAGCGGTTGCCGAATTAATGCGTCTGTTAATTGATGAACACGACCTTGATTGGGATCTGGCTTGGGATATCACTCAGCAAACCCTAGCATATACCAACCATACATTACTGCCAGAAGCTTTAGAAAGATGGTCAGTTAGTCTCTTTGGTCGCATGCTGCCCAGACATATTGAAATCATTTATGAAATCAATCACCGTTTTCTCGAAGATATTCGCACTTGGTTTCCTAATGATGAAGAACTAGCATCAGAACTTTCGATTATTGAAGAAGGTTCCGAAAAGAAAGTTCGGATGGCAAACCTTGCCTGTGTTGGCAGTCACGCGATTAACGGCGTAGCTGCTTTGCACACTGAATTACTACAAAAGTATACCTTACAAGGCTTTGCTAAATTATGGCCAGAGAAGTTTTTCAATAAAACCAACGGGGTTACTCCTCGTCGTTGGATCTTGTTGAGCAATCCCAGATTAGCCAAGCTGGTAACGGAACAAACGAACAGTGATAGTTGGCTTAAAAATCTCGATCAGATGAGGGTGCTAGAGAAGTATATTGATGATGCCCAATTTTGTGAACAGTGGCGAGATATTAAGCGCCAGAATAAAGCTACTCTAGCAGCTCAAATCAAAAAACTGAAAAACGTTGATGTTAACGTTGATTCTATCTTTGATGTTTTGGTTAAAAGAATTCACGAGTATAAGCGTCAGCACTTAATGGTGTTGCATATTATCACCCTCTATAACCGCATTAAGCACAACCCAAATATTGATATTGTCCCCCGTACCTTTATCTTCGGTGGGAAAGCTGCTCCTGGCTACTTTATGGCCAAGCTGATTATCAAATTTGCTAACGCGGTGGGAGAAGTTGTCAATAAAGATCCTGATGTTAAAGGTCGTCTAAAAGTGGTGTTCTTACCCAACTTTAACGTCTCTCTAGGACAAAAAATCTACCCCGCTGCCGATCTATCAGAGCAGATTTCTACAGCAGGAAAAGAAGCTTCTGGGACTGGTAACATGAAGTTTGCTATGAATGGCGCTTTAACTATTGGCACTTTAGACGGCGCTAATATTGAAATCCGTGAAGAGGCGGGTGCAGAAAACTTTTTCTTATTTGGTCTGACTGCGGAAGAAGTATATCAAATGAAAGCAGATGGCTACGATCCCATGGCTTTTTATAACAATAACGAAGAACTTAAAGAGGTGATCGATCGCGTTGCTCATGGTGACTTTAGCTATGGGGACACTAAACTATTTAAGCCCATCATCGATTCTTTGCTCTATGACGATCCTTACATGCTCTTAGCCGATTATCAAGACTATATCGACTGTCAGGAGCGAGTTTCTGAGACTTATAAAGACCAGCAAAAATGGACTAGAATGTCAATTTTAAATTCAGCGCGAATGGGTAAATTCTCTAGCGATCGCACTATCAAAGAATATTGTGAACAAATCTGGGATATTGAACCCGTTAAAATTAATTTAGATGTCTACAATCGTTAGGCTGAAAGCTTATTAATTGATTAAGATCACAAGATAGATGTTCTACCAAGGGCATCTTTTTTTTTCTTTAAGTCCCTAGATAGTTTGCCTAAGGAAAACGCGATCGGTAATAATTTAACCTGAGTTCGGGTTAAGCAGATTAATTGGTGGAGATAGCTGTAAGCTAATAGCTAATAGCTAATAGCTTTTGAGATAGTTTGGATGCAACTCTACTATGAAAGAAGAACGGAAAATAGTATTTTTTAAATACCTTCAAAATAAGGATTTGAGCTAATCCCGAACTCAGGTTAGGTACTTATATTTTATATAGTCAAGAATTTTTAGTTGAAGCGCGATCGCCTTTTAAGTTTGTTTTTTACTAATTGATAACAATTTATGCGGTTAAATGCTCTAATAAAATTTTGCTACCAATAAATATCAAAATTAATCCGCCTACAAGCTCTATTTTATGATTAAATTTATTGCCAATTCTGTGACCAATAAAAACGCCGATAAAAGATAAACCGAAAGTAATTGCTCCAATTAAAGTTGCTGTTAAAGTAATAGAGGTTTTTAATAAAGATAATCCTAACCCAGCAGCTAAAGCATCAATACTAGTGGCGATCGCTAATACTAAAAGAGTGGATGAATCTAAAGGATTAATTTTTTTTCGTTCATGCTCTGTTTGAAGAGCTTCATAGATCATCTTTGTGCCAACCAAGCTTAATAAACCAAAGGCAATCCAATGATCAAAGTTGGCGACAAGATTACTAAAATTAATTCCTACCGCCCAACCAATTAAAGGCATTAAAAATTGAAAAAAACCAAAAAACAAAGCGATTTTTAAAGCTTTATTAATTTTGATTCTTTGTATTAGCAAACCGCAGGAGAGAGAAACGCTAAAGGCATCAGCAGCTAACCCTAAAGCTAAAAAAGTTGTTGACAAAAAATTCATTAACTATAATTTAGCATCACTAAATATTTCAGACTATTGCTTAGTATAGTTCTTTATTTAGTTTTTTATTTATCATATTCGTCTCATTTTTTAGATATTATTTGCTCAGAGTTGAACTATTAAATCAATGAATGATAATTAATGCTTGATGTGAATTAGTTCTCTTCAAATTTATTAGTTTTAGGCTTGGGAAAATTATGTAAAAAGCTTTGAGCTTAATTCTCCTAACTAATTTTCTCGTAACGGAGGAGATTTAGGAATGTATTTTAATATCTGGCGTTGCTGAAGGTAGAATGCTAATTATAATCAAGAAATCACGTTTTTTAATCATTGATTTCTCTTAGACATTTGCATCAAAAATATTACGCACTCAGCAACGCTCAATATCTATTAAGTAGGTAGGTGGAATTAAATATAAAATAACGGATTCTTATTTTTCTCCCCTATCTCCAGTACTCCACTACCTCACATCAGTCTTTAAATTAATTATGCCTATAGCTGCTTAGGTCATAGGTTAGTCATCTTCGCCTCCTTCGTCTCCTTCGCCTCCTTCACCTCCCTCGCCTCCTTCATCTTGAGTAGGAGCGGGTTGCTCAATTGATGTACCCTCTCCGTCTTCGTTCTCAGTATCTCCCGCATCACATCCTACTAGAGAGGACATCATACCTAGAGAAAGGAATAGAGCAATTACTTTTTTAGTTGTTGCTTGATAATTATTCATGGTGATTTTTGATCGCGTTAGAGTAAATTAAGAGCGTATTTTTATTTTGGAAAAATAGTTATACCAAAAGATAACTCTAGAATATCAAAAAACCTCGATTGTCTATAAAATATACTTATGAACAAAGAGTTCCCTTCGCCCTCCCCCGCGGTTCAAGATCTCATTCAATCCTTGAATCTACAAATGCATCCAGAAGGGGGTTTCTATCGAGAGACATGGCGCTCAGATCTGATCTTGCCCCAATCTACTCTACCTCATGGTTATACGGGCGATCGAGTGGCTGGCACCGCCATTTTATTTTTGCTACCCACTGGTCATAGTTCACGCTGGCATCGAGTTAAATCCGCTGAACTCTGGTTTCATCAAGCTGGAGATCCTTTAGCATTAACTATTGCAGCCTCAATTGAGCCAGAATCACCATCAATCTATTTAGGTCGCGATCGCTGTTTTCAGGCAGTAGTACCCCCTCACTGGTGGCAAAAAGCACAACCGATAGGGGGGGATGCAGGATATTCTTTGGTCGCCTGTGTAGTTGTTCCAGGCTTCGATTTTGCTGATTTTGAGCTGATTAGTGAGGAGGAATAATTGTGCAAGTTGCTTTAAATATCTACAAAAATGTTTACAAAATAAAAAGGGGAATCAGCCCATTCCCCACAATATAAGTCGTTTATCGCAATTGTTAACCTAATTAGTAATATAGTACTTATTGATGTAATAGTCAACACAATATTTAAAGTTTTTCATAATAAATAAATGATGTTAAGGTAAACATAAAGACCAAGCGGTCTGAAAAGTTAGATGTCCAAAGCCGAACAAACTAAAGCACGTATAATTCAACAGGCAGCAGAGTTATTTAACCAACAAGGTTATGCAGGTTCTTCGATCGCCGATATTATGCAGGCAACGGGATTAAAGAAAGGAGGAATTTATAATCATTTCAAAAGTAAAGATGAACTGGCTGTAGCAGCGTTTGACTATGCCGTCAGTCTAATGAGTCGAGAAGTGTGGAGTGCCGTGAAAACTAAACGTAATGCGATCACCAGACTACAAGCATTGGTATCCAGCTATTTGGTCTATATTGAAACACCGCCAATTGTCGGTGGATGTCCGATTTTAAATACGGCAATTGAAGCTGATGATACTGATTCCCCCTTACGAAATCGCGCGATCGCCGCTATTGATAATTGGCGTAATTTGATTGTGCGGATTATCAATCAGGGGATCAAAAAGGGAGAAGTTGCCACAACCATAGATCCCGATATAGTTGCCACAATTATCATCTGTAATATTGAAGGAGCGATTATGATGAGCCAGCTAGAAAAAAATCCTGTTCATTTAGAAAGAGCGATCGCTCATCTACAAAATTATATTCAGACTAATCTTGCCTAAATCACAGCTAAATTTTTTTACCTTTAAAAAGACCAATCGGTCTGTAAAATTAATCATTAATCTCAAATGAAGAAACAACCCTTTGAAGTAGCTCTAGACTTACCAATTAAAACCTATGACATCGATTTTGCAGGAATCGTCAGTAATATTGTCTATATTCGCTGGTTAGAAGATTTAAGACTGAAAATGTTAGAGTCTCATTTCCCGATAGAAAAGTTAATGTCAAAGGGATACTGTCCAACTGTTAACTCCACCGAAATCAAATACCAGAAAGCTTTAAGGTTAGGCGATCGCCCTATAGGCAAAATGTGGATGTCTCAATTGGGGCGTTTACGCTGTACTTTACAAGCTGAGATATGTCTGGGGCAAGAAATAGCTGCTACTGCGACGCAAGTAGGATTTTTTATGAGTTTAGAAACTATGCGTCCAATCGCTATGCCCGAAGAATTGAAAGGGATTTACGCTGAATATGATTGATGCTATGCAAGTGTTAATTGCATTTTTGAGAGATAGTTGTTATTTTGAGGATCGAAAGCAAGTGATACTTGCATAGACCTTGATAATTTTGGAAAAATACAATGAATTTATCTCTACAACTGTTATTTCATGGTGCAATTGTTCTGCTAATCGGTTTATTATCGGGAATTCCTTATGGTTCAGCTATTACTCAGAAAAAAGACGAAGAGGTTGTTAGGGCATGGCGTGTAGCTCATTCAGGACTATCAATGGGGGGAACGACAATGATTGCTTTTGCTGCTGCGATTAATCAGTTAGATATAAATGCGATCGCGTTATTAATCTTAGTTTGGTCGTCTGTTATTTCTGGCTATGGCTTTTGTGTTGCTTTACCTTACGGTGCTTGGGTGGGACATCGAGGGCTTTCTATTGGTCAAACGATTGAGAACAAAATTGTTTACCTGGGCAATATGGTAGGTGCTACTGGATCGTTAGTTAGCACTTTGGCACTGATCTTTGGCTGTTTAGAGTCGATGAATATTTTTAGTTGAGAAAATGAAGAAGTAAATAAATGTTAAACAATAACCATCAATCAATAGCGATTACCCAAGGGGGACGCTTTGCGATCGCCTGTGCATCAGGGGGTTTTAAAACCATATTTATTCACGGTGTGTTGAGTGCTTTTGAAGAGGCAAATATCAAGGCAGATGCTTATGCTTCCGCTTCAGGTTCAGTAATTCCCAGTGCTTGGGCAGCTATTGGTAAAGCCAGAGAATCGGGGGTGAAATATTGGCTGGAAGGTTTAAAAGTTCATCACCGAACTAAAAGTATGACTCAGGTAAGTCTGGGGGGAATCTCTTACTTTAACGCTCAAAGTGGTCAACAGCTTTTTGAATTAAATCAGCCAGATTTTTATATTGCTACCAGTGCAGTAACTAATGAAGAGGCTGCCGAACAAACTCAAGGAAAACAAGCAAGAAGATTAGGTAAAAAGCTATTAATATCGGCTGCGAAAAAAGACCGTAGTTGGGTGAATAAACATTTAAAAATCGAGCTTTTTGGTAGTGCTAGAAAAGGCAATTTAGCTCTTAATCAAAACAATTTTCGTGAAGTTAGCTATGCATCCAGTAGAATGCTACACATTTATGACACACCAGCTTGGATTAATAACCAGCCTTATATAGATGCTTGCTATACCTGCGTTTGTCCTGCATTGGAAATGGTTGAACAGGGATATCAAACAGTAATTGCGATCGCTACTGAAGCGGGTAACTTTTATCGAGATTTATTCCAATCTCAAGTTATGCCCACACATTACCAACAAGTACCAATACGTATAATTCAGCCAGATATAAATCCCAAAGATATGGGTGTAGACGTTTTCCAAGCTACGCCCGAAGGAATAGCAGCAGTTTATCAGCATGGTTTAGATAAAGGCAGAGAGTTTTTAGCGCAATTCAACTAACTACGGAGGATTTAACCAATGCAGCAAAGTAAAATCTGGCTACTATCAACTTTAATTTTGAGCATTGCTATTACCAGTCTCCACTACACCGATAACGCTATATATGTTCGTGAATATCCCGAACCAGAATGGTTTACAACTTCTGGCGTATTGATTACCTGGGTAGTCATGACTGCGATCGCGATTATATCTTACTGGCTTTATAGCCGACAAAATTATTGGTTGAGTTATTTCCTGCTAGGTATGTATGCTGGCACGGGTTTATCTAGCCCAGCCCATTATTTTTATGGTGAACTGTCTCAGTTTTCTATAAAAATGCACATTCTTATTTGGACTGATGTAATTACAGGATTATCGGTAGTTGCATTCCTAACTTGGTCACTATTAATTGCTCAAGAATGGCGTAGTAACAAGGAGATAGAAGGATGAACACAAAAGAATTACTTCGGGAAAAACGAGTGGAAATTCTCAAAATTGCTGCTCAATATGGAGGTTCCAATGTACGAATTTTTGGTTCTGTAGCCAGAGGAGAAGCAACAGCAGATAGCGACATAGATTTCTTGATGGACATTCAAGCTGGACGTAGTTTATTAAATAGAATTGCTTTAATTCAAGATTTAGAAGATTTACTTGGGTGCAAAGTGGATGTTGCCAAACCAGAAATTCTACATGAAAGTATTCGCGAACAAGTATTAAAAGAAGCTGTACCCTTATGAAGAATGATCTGCTCTATGTCAGTAATATACAAGAAAGTATTGAAGCAATAGAGTCTTATACCCTTGAAGGGAAAGAGACATTTATGCAAACTCGCATGATTCAAGATGCTGTAATTCGTAATTTTGAGGTGATTGGAGAAGCAACCAAAAGATTATCACCTGAATTTAGAGCCAATCTTGCATTATTTAGATACTATTGTCCCTAATCAGCTTTATGCCCAAGATCCAGAATTACGCCAGCAAGCAGAAACCTTAGAAGCATTATTTGATGACAAATTAGGAGTAGCAACGCGCAATTGGGCTTATTACTATGCTATCCAACAACCTTGGTCAATTCTAGCTGCCTGGAGTAAAGGAATAAGCTGGATGGAGAAAGTTAAAAGTGCGATCGCTTTTCCTGTATCAACTAAGATAATCAAACAAAAATACAACTTAACTTTAGAAGGTAAAGAAGCTGCTGTACAAGATATTAGAGAAGTTTTCACCATAGTTGAGCAAAAATTAAATTCAGGTCAACAATACTTAGTGGGCGATTGCTTTTCCTCAACAGACATCACTTTTGCTGCTTTGGCTTCTCTCGTTCTTCGTCCTGAACATCATCCTTTTTATGATTCCCGACTAGCAAAACTGCCAGCGGAAATGGTTGCGTTAGTAGAAGAGTTACGGGCAACCCCCGCAGGTGAATTAGTTATGCGTATGTATCGAGAACATAGACCCGTAGGGGCGAACGGCCGTTCGCCCTTACAGTATTAAAGAAAATTTAAGTTTATTCATTCATGCTGCAATTTTATTACAATCCACTATCCCCCTTATCCCGTCGTGTATGGATCGCTTTGTTAGAAAAAGAAATTCCCTTTACACCGATAACCGTCAATCTTAAAGAAGGAGAACAATTTAAGCGCGAGCTTCTGGCAATTAATCCCTTTCATCATGTCCCAGTAATTATCGACGACGGTTTGCGAGTTTTAGAATCTTTGGCGATTTTAGATTATTTAGAATGCAAGTATACCCAAAATTCCTTGCTACCCAAAGATCCATCGCAATTAGCTAAAGTCAGAATGGCGCAAATGGTAGCCAATAATGAATTATCTGCTTTGGTCATCCCGTTGATTAGCGAAACACAAGATTCACCAAATTTGAAAAAAGCAAAACGCAAAATTACTAGAATCTTGAGCTTTTTAGCAGAATTGTTAGCTAGTAATGCTTATTTTGGCGGAGATAGCTTATCTATAGGTGATATCGTTGCAGGAAATGCGGTGATTCTAGTTGGAAAATTAGGTTGCGATTTAAGTCAAATTGAGCAGATTGAACAGTGGCGCGATCGCCTTATGCAAAGGCAAGTCTGGCAGCAAACTCAACCTAATGATAGACAATTAGCCATATTTAAACAAACAGTACAAGAATTAATTCAATTACAAGGCAAAAACCAGATTATTAGTAAGATATAGTGATCGCACTAGAAATTAAACAAAATTAAAAGCGATCACCTATTAATTAATCAGGATAATCATTTAATAGGCATCGCCCTAAGTTATTTTATCTTTAATTACGTCCCGCTGTTACTCCACCATCTACAGGCAAAACAACCCCAGTAATCCAGCCAGAGCGATCGCTATCAGCTAGAAATAAGACTGCTTCGGTAATGTCTTGGGCTTGTCCATTGCGACCAAGGGGATGAAAATCATTAAACGAGGCTAATTGTTCAGATGTTAATAAAGAGTCAAATAAGGGAGTTTCCACCACAGCAGGAGCGATCGCATTTACTCTAATTTGGTCAGGTGCAAATTCAATGGCTAGATTTTTAGTTAGTGCATGAACAGCGCCTTTGGCAGTCGAAGAACCACTACAGGGAGTAGCAGCTACAGCATGTAATGCCCACATTGAACCAGTATTAATAATCGCGCCACTACCTCTTTTTTGCATTTTGGCGATCGCAGCTTGTGACAGAAAAAAGTAGCCTCGGAGTAAATTAAGATAATCTTCTAAATCTTTTTCTGTATGGTCAAGGAAATGTTTTGGCTCAAAGACACCTGCATTATTAAACAAAATATCTACCCCACCGAAATGTTCAACAGCAGCAAAAACTAACTTTTGTCGGATTTTTGCTTGACCGATATCCCCTGCAACCCAAGCAATGTGTTTTCCTGTCGGATCGATTTGTGCTGCGGTGTATTCCAATACCTCTGAACGACGACCATTTAAAACTACTTTTGCCCCTGCTTCAACAAATGCGCGGGCTGTATTTGCCCCAATACCACTACCACCACCAGTAATCAACACGACTTTATCTTGTAGGCTCATAATTTGATTTCTCTCAATAAATCTCGATCGCAATCATAATCAGCGATCAATTATGCTTACAAGCAGACACAAGTTTGTGAGGTAGGGTACTTTTATGAAAGAATTGCCGTCGTGTCAGGAGAAAATTAATCTGCAAAGAAATGTAAACGTAGCTACTTTCGTTCTCGTTTACTTTAATTGAAGCTATAAACGATATTATTCAAGATTTCAGACATCAAATTAGCAACGCCTTTTTAGTAATATTTTTATTTAAATTTTATTAATAAATCAAATTGAGACTTATATTTATTGGATATGGTAGCATTTGCACCAATTTCTGACATTGAATTCAGAAATCAACTATATTATTTGAGGCTTATTTTGACAAGGAAAGATTGACAAACGTGGCTCCAAAAAATAACAGTAAAATACTCCTATAACTTAACAGAGTCTGCTGAACAAATATGAATGTAACCCTGAATAGATGCGAATATAACACAGCCAAGTATGATTGCAAAAAAGCAAAAAAATACTAAAAGAAATAGAAAAACAGATGGTTTTTCATCTTTGTACACGTACACCTTTTTATGGACTCCATATGTGGGGGCGATGACTTCAATACATCCTGTTCTAATAGCATTAATAATATTGACTAAAACTGTAATTTCTAAAGTTATTAGTATAAGAATATATGTGATTAAACCTATTTTTTTTAATAGCATAAGTATGGCATTATTAGAATTGCACATAATAATTACTAATTTCCTTCTTATTTATTGATTAAACGATCAATTTTGCCAAGTCAATTCATCTACACCTCCAGCTTTAATAGACCTCTTGCATGAATAGTAGATTAAGGTTTTTTTTCCTTTACCCTTGCATCAAGATAGTTAATTACGATTCGCGCAAGAAGTCTAATAATTAAAAATGCTTTCTGATTAGGAAGATAGTCAATAATCCTAACTCAATCATTTTTTTGAGTTTTTTTATTGCGCCCAATCTGCTAAATCAATAGTGATTACTTGAATAATTTTTTCTTGATTGTCGAAGAATAAAGCATCACTAGATTTATTCTTTTGAAGAGGTTTATAACAAATTTTTGCATTAGATTTACCTTTTAACTAAATTGGCAAAAAGCCTAATTTTGTCTTGAGTTTCGAGTGTTAATTTCAATTTTATTTAGCAGATCGATAACTACAATAATCGTTTGAGTTCCGATGTAGTTAGCGACGCATAACAATACAGATAAGACCAAAAAGACCAAAAATAAAGTTTTGTAGTTACTTTCAATCGTATAAAGAGACGCAAGTTTTGCATACATGACTGCAAGAATAAGCGCACCAATATAGCCAAGAAGTTGGAAGAATTTGAGAATTGTAACTAGTTGAGAATACATACTTATTTTTTATGATTTTGATATTGACCAATTACTCCAAGAATCGGTTCAATTAGTAAACATATAGCTGGAAAAAAGCCGATGATAGTAAAAAAAGCGCAATCACACCACGATGTTTCGATCAAATCAAATTAAACTTTGACTATCTACCGTATCAGGCAGAGCATAATAAGCAATTCCTTCAGATTGAAAATCAGGTAAATTCTCAGTTACATTATCTCTTTCGGTTGCAGAAGGAGTATAAAAATGCGCTCCTGTAGTGGGATTAAAAAAGCGATAAATTGGAATTGTGCCTTCTACTTGAGTTTCATAAGCAAAGAATGCCTCTCCCTCAAAACTAAAGTTGTCCAAATTCTCAACTGCATCTCTTTCATCTTCAGAAACTGTATACAAATGAACTCCCGTATCTTGATTAAGAAAACGATAAACTGGTACAGGTTCACCTGCTCCAGTTAAAGGATCTACCCCTCGATAAGAAGCTCCTTCACCTTGAAAATTAGTTAATTCATCTTCAATAAAATTTCTTTCTTCTTCGTTAGCGGTATAAAAATGAACTCCTGTATCGGTATTAAAAAAGCGATAGACAGTTGTTCCTGAATCTCCGCCATCTATAGGCGTAGAATTAGCAAAAAAGTCAGCAACATCCTGATGTTCTGTCTCTATAATATTGTTAAGAACTACAGGC
This sequence comes from Pleurocapsa sp. CCALA 161, assembly GCF_003003995.1. Classification (GTDB taxonomy): domain Bacteria; phylum Cyanobacteriota; class Cyanobacteriia; order Cyanobacteriales; family Xenococcaceae; genus Waterburya. Next base: position 37,793 of record NZ_PVWF01000029.1, read on the forward strand.
GCACCCGCTCCTAAATTTCCTTGCCCATCAAAGTAATTAACAATTGTTAGATCATTATTTGCCTCAGCGACACCGTCACGATTAAGATCGACGATTAAATTAGTGCCAGATTTTTCTAAGCCGACAATTCCCTGTTGAGGACTAGATATTTCTATCGCAGCATCACCCCAAGTATTGGGATCGTTAAAAAGTTTAACACCTTCATTAATTTCATCAATAGTGCTTATATCTGCTAAACTCGCTAAAGATGCAACATCGGTATTTCCTGCAATAATTAAAATACCATTATTACTACCCTGCTCATCTTGAATAACACTGCCTCCTCCTGTTTCTAAGGCAATAGTGTAAAAATCATCGCCTTCTCCTCCTTTTAAGGTATCGCTGCCACCGACATCAATAATAGTTTCACCTTTACCACCACCATACAAAAAGTCATTTCCTGCTCCCCCAGTTAGGCTATCATTACCACCAAAGCCGAAGAGAACGTCATTTCCTAAACCACCTTCAATAGTGTCGTTTTCTGCTCCACCATTAAGAGTATCATTGCCAACAGTTCCAATCAGATTCATATTTAAATACCACCCTTTATTTTTTCTTTTCTTGTTTTTTGTCTTTAACTATTTGTCGATCGCGAGAAACCAGATACATCTTTTTGAATACCGAGTCTAAAAGACTGCTGGCTCGACTTTGAACCAATACTAATATTCATGCTGTTAATCAAGTATTGACCGCTTTCCTTGACGATCTGAATTTCGATATTTGCCATGCTTTTTTCAAAGATTGCCACGATTTCATAGTTCATTAAAATGAATTTCCAGAGTTTCATTGGCTCTGGCTTGATAGTAAAAAACTCCCACCACTTTGTTGTGGACGAACCATTGGCACGCTCACTTTTGAAACCTTCTCTACTTACTTGATAACAAGTTAGTTTTCCAAGAGTTTTGGCACAAAGATCGAAGATTGTTTGCAACTCTTTTTCCTCTAAATATTTTAGAAAGTCAGATGAGGCTCTTTGAACAAGTTCTTGGTAATTCCAATTAGAAACAATCTCTGGAATAGCAGCGTTTAAATATTTGTCTACTTCCCCCTTGACTTTCTCAAAAGCTGTGTCATAGATCGGCATTGTTATAAAAAATAGTGGAATAATAATTAACCAGCTAAAGAGTAATAGAAAAGGGAAAATTAATAGGAGGAAAACCAATTTTAATAGAAAGAAAATAATTCTTAATATTTTGATTAGCTTTTGTATTTTTCCAAGCTGATGGTAGCTTCTGTGACTGTTAGAATTGAGGTCACTATTATAAAAGGTATGGCGATCACTGCTGCTTACAACAAAATGACTGGAATGGCGACGAGAATTCATGCTTTTAACTGCATCAACAATTAACAACACAAAACCAATTACCAGTAAAAATAAAATAATAATTTTCATAACAGGTCTATTTAGTTCGATTAATAGTGAGTTTGAGACACTGCATCTAAAAAAATCTTGCTCGATTAAAGCGATCGCCTTGACTAACTACCTTAATATGTTCAATTGAAGTAAAACTAGACAAAGCGGAAATTATACTTTTAATAACTGCCCCCAGCACCGCCACCTCCACTTTCACCACCATTGAGTTGACTTTCGGTGCGATTGCTGAGAATATCCGCTGAATCTGTAACCCAAGCATCATCAATCTGTTTAGGATTAATCTGTTTAGGATTCGGTACTTCTTCAAGGGTTAGAGCGTAGCTAGGTAATGAAGCCAACAAAGCGCTCGAGCTAGCTATACCTGTTCCTATTGTTTGTTTGTTTTTAAAAAGTCTTTTGTTCATCGTTTTTGCTCCATAAATAATTTATTTTTATGACAACTACTCTTCGCTATTATCGGAACTATTTGGTGTTTCTAATTGATGTCGAATCAAGATTTGGTTTTGCTTTCTAATATCTCTAAGAAAAAGCTGAGTATCGTGAATATTTACGGCGATTTATTTTAATAAGTTGATGATTTTATCTGTCCCATATATCCATCTGGTAAGAGCAACATATACCAACAATAAAACCACCCAGAATACTAATAAAAATGTCAAGTCCATATTTTTTATTAATCTAAAGGTACAAAAGAATAGCCAAATTCCGAATTAGAATCGACTTCAACCTGAACTAACTGCACTGCCTGATTGCGATCGCCTGAAGGCAAAAACTTAACTGTTCCCGATGCGCCAGTTATCGAAAAGTCTGCTTGTGATAAGGTTTGCTGTATTCCTTTACGGCTAGGATTATCTTCTATACCTGGAATCAAAGATTGAGTGGCATCATAAGCCATCGCCGTGCGCCAGTTAACTTTTCCTTTCCAAAGATTATTTGCTGCTTGAATAAAGTCAGGGTTAGTATTTCCCTCTATGTGCCAAGGTACAGCTAACACCATACCCACCATATTTTCTCCCGCACTCTCTAAAGTTTCGGGGATATAAAGATCATCACCACCCAATAAAGGTAATTGGCGATTGTTAACTTTAGCAATCTCGAAAGTTTGGTTAAGAGTCGTGGAATTGGTTAGCAAAACCAGTGCTTCTGCACCTTGATTCATTGCCTGCTGTACTGCCCGATCTGCATCAAAATTAGGATCGATAACGTCTAATTCGGCGACAATTTCGCCTCCATTGCTTAATAAACTAGTGCTAAAAGCATCTTTAAGGGATTTACTGTAATTACTCTCAGAATTATAAAAAATAGCTGCCTTTTGCTTGCTTAGTTTTCCCAAGAAATATTCAGCTAAAGAATTCCCTGCCAGAAAATCGCTTGGTACAGTACGAAAGATATAATCTCCAGCATCAGCAAGCGATGTAGAGGTACTGATCGGGGAAATAGCCACTAAACCATTTTGTTGATAGATAGGTGCAGCAGCTAAGGAGGCATCACTAGAATAATGACCTACAAGTCCCAGAATTGATTGATCTTTGACTAGTTGATTAGCAACCTCGATAGCAATTTTCGGTTCGTTTTCGTCATTGACAATTTCCACCTGCAATTTACCACCTTGGGAATTAAATTCATTTTGTGCTTGTGCTACTCCTCTCAGCATTTCTTGTGCCAGATTTAAATCACTACTAATGGGAGCAACAACAGCAATTTTGACAGGATTTAAAGTAGCTACTTGAGCATTATTTAAATAGATTAGTGTTTCTGGATCGTTAGGAAATTGTTCTAGAGATGCTTGAAAGGAAGCGATCGCACTTTGGTAATCTTGATCGGCGAAGGCGTTTATTCCTTCTTTTTTTTCATCAGTTGCTTTGGCCATAATTAATAAATGTTCTCCCAGACTGAAGCTTTTTTTTAGCAATTGAGGTTGAGCAATTGATGGTAACAAATTACTAACTTGCTGAGAATTTTGCTTGAGTAATTTAGTTCCACCAAAAATAATTAAGCCCATTAAAATAAAAACAATTGGGGGTGGGGCTTTTCTAGTTTTAGATTGATTAGTCATGACTAAACCCTTCTTTATAAACAACTATACTTTTTGGTTTTTTAAATTTTCTAGACGACTATTTATTTGTTCATCTAGGGATAACTTATCGATATTATTTTGTATTTGCTCTGTTTCGTCTTCTGCCAATTCAGCTTTGGTAGTTTCATAGACATATCTTCCCTCAACGCTATTTTGTGCCTCTTCAAACTGCGATCGCGCTGAATCAATATCCAATTCTGTAGTAATGTCATGAATATCTGCCATTATTTCATTTAGTTCCGACACAGCTTTAAGATTTGCCATGTCTAATTTATAAGCTTGGATTTTTTCTTTTTCTTTTTTCAGTTTTTCTGTGGCTGCCGTGGCGATTTGTTTAGCCTGTTCAACTTGCTGTTTTAATTGAGGCATAATCTTTTCAATGGCGATCGCTTTAGTGATTAATAATCTGGCTGCTTCTTCATCTCCTCGGCGATAGGCTAGTTCTGCTTGCTGTTCGGCTTCTCGAAATTCTTGCTGTTTTTTGTCATATCTATCCTGTGTCAATTTATATCCAGCCACTACTTTTGAAACTCCTTCAGTTAGTTGTGCGATCGATTCTTGCATTGACTGTAAAGACTCTTGTGCTACTTTTTGGGCAATTTTGCCTCCAGATTCTACAGGTAAACCCCAAACCCATTTCCAAGTTCCTACTAAGGTTCTTCCTGCTGTTTCACCCAATAGCCAATAGATAAATTTTTTAAAGGTAATTTTTTTCATTTCTTTCATTTTTTATAGTCAATTCAATAATTAGATCTTCTTCTTTTTGCTACTTTAAGATTTGACTATTTTATGTTATGAACTTTGTCACTGGAAAATCAATCCCCAAAAAAGTAGACAACTGTAATGAACTAATAATCATTTTTAATTGATGAAGTAGAAAAAGATGAAAATAAAAAGAACAAAAAAATATTCCCTAACTCTTTCTTTGTTCTTAATCTCATTTTTATCTTTTTTTTAAATCTTTGTCGATACAAAAAAGTTAGTTAAAATAAGTAATTTTTGTTTAATTTACAATCTTTTTTTTAGTTTTTATTGTATTTTTTTTCGACAAATATTATAAAAAGTTATTTTTTGTTATAAAAAGTCAGATCTAGTTTTTCTCAAGGCAATAATTTTCCAATCTAAATAATAAGGCTTGCTTGCTCTAATTTCTTTGATAGTTTTATACTTTAAAGAGTTTGCAGATTAACAATATGTGTAAAAAATGGCTAGAGCGTGTAGAGAGAGGCTTTTATCAAGAGCATGGCAAGTATTTAGACGATATACAAAGAGAAATATTAATAAGATGCTATGATTCAAAACAAAGCTATGAAAAAATAGCAACAGCATTAAACTATAGTCCCAGAACTATAAATTTACTCGCTTCTCAATTATGGAAATTACTCACGGATGTATTTAAAGAAAAAGAAAAAGAAAAAGTAAAAGTTACTAAAGCAAATCTTCGAGGAGCAGTAAAACGTTTTATAGATCAACAAGATCTAGAGGAGGTCGATCCGATCAACTCAACGACGACAAAAACTTTTCAAATCTTCATCAGCGATCGCAGCAAAAACTCAGAACCCAGCATAGCCGAACAACTGCGAAAAACTTTACAGGACGCTAGACAAGCAACAACTATCGGTCAGGATTGGCTGCAACGTAGTAACAAAGAACTAAATGAATATGATTGTTTCCTGCTGATCGTCTCCAGTCACTCAGTAGATGAAAGTGAGATCATGATCGAAGAATTACAAAGAGCTAGGGAATCGCGCGAAACTAGACCAGACAAACCATTAACAATTTTACTCATTCACGCTGGTTCTCATCTGTCTTTACCGCTTAATCATCCTCTACATAAGCAGCTTCAGGATATTTCTCAATCAGAATGTTTATCGTCAAGCGATTTGCCAATTCTTGTAGCAGAAATCATGAAGTGCTTGGAAACGACGAATGAATCAACTTTACGGGGATTGTTATTATTAATACAAAAATTAGGTAAACTCAAAATCTCAGATAATTGGATGCTAACCTACGTTGGCGAAAATCAACTACATAAGCTAGGTGACTTAGTTCTTGATTTAAAGAATCGTAAAATTAGGTCTGGATACGCATACTGGGGCGTGGGTCCTACTAGAATGTGGACAACAGCTTGTACAGATCCCTGTTATCACATGAGGGAAAATATTGAAAGGTTTCCCGATCATGCTCGTCAACTCGCCAATTATGTCAATAAAGAGCAATACAACTTTGTTAGTCTTGGTGTGGGAGAAGGAAGCAAAGATAGCAATATAATTAGAGACTTTTTTAACCGAGACGATCAAGCCAAACCCAGAGATGATTTTTCATATCTACCTGTAGATATGAGTCTCGATATGTTGAGGGTGGCGATCGGCAGAATTCAAGAATTACCATCTCATCGTCGTATTGCGATTCAACGGGATATAGAAACCAAAGAAGGTATGGCAGAAATAGCTCATATTGCTAAGGTACTCGGAGAAAATAGACCAATACTTTACGGATTTATAGGTAATACTATTGCCAATGTAGAAGACCCAGAACACGTTCTAAATAATATAGTTCAGGTCATGAAAAGCAATGATTTATTACTTTTTGAAGCTCAAATAATTAATGACTCTGCATTAACGAATAATCAACTTCAGAAAACAATACAGTATGTTAAAGAAGAATACGAAGGAATTTCCTTTCGACAGTTTGCATTAAGCGCTCTTCTGCAAAATTCAGACTTGTCAGTAGAACCAAAGGAAAGAGATTCATGCTATTTGGTTGAGGTATCCCTACAGCCTTGGAAATATGGACAGGTTTTACAAATAGGGTGTTGTTTTGAAAATAATACTGACAAGGAACTTTATCTGACATTCCCCAATGAAGATACAACTACACTGGGTTTAAAAGAAAAAATTCATCTTTATTGTTCGCGAAAATTTACCCAAGGCACTTTAGAACATTTTGTTCAAGCGACAAATCTCAGTATTCTAGGAAAAAGTTTGTATCTAACTAATAGAGGTACTGGATTTGTGGTGATGATGCTTCAAAGAAACTATCAGAATTGATTTGTGGTGTCCTGAAGTTGTTGTGACAAAGCATAATTTTATGAAAAAATCGCCGTCGCCTCGCAAATCAAGCGATCTGCCCAAAAATATCAACATAGCTGCTGTAGTAGAAGCAGTTTTTGGCTGTAAATGGTCATTGAGTATACTAGGTTTAATTCGTCGTGGTGTATGTCGCCCTAGTGCGATTGAGCGAGAAATAGAAGGCTTGACTCCTCGCGTTAAAAACTATTATTTTCGTCGCATGATGAATTTAGGTATTTTAGAAAAGATTGTTTATCCTGAAGTCCCACCCCATGTAGAATATCGACTAACTGATTTTGGACGACGTTTTCTGCCAATTATTGATGCAATTGAAAAGCTACAAAAAGATCTAGAACAAGAAAATCAATAATTTAAAGTAACAATATTTTTGATCGAATAAGCGATCGCCTGAGAAAAAATCTCTCACACCATTTGTCGAAAAATAAGAAAAGACTTGGTGAGCGAATACTAAAAATACTTGATTACACCTTTAGCACTACCAATTTTTGTTTTGTTTCATCCCAATGCCAGCGCAATAGATTAGCCTGTTGCCCTACAGCAATATCTGGTAGGGCGATCGCTTGGCGGGGAGATTTTGTTGCCATGGCGATCGCTTTTTCAACATCGCAACCCCACTTCACTAAATTCTCTACACCGACTAATAGCGGTAAGGTAGTACCCGATAACGTCCCATCCTCTAATCTGGCTGTGCCTTTGGTGACGGTAATTTGTCGTCGATCCCAAGGATAAACCCCGTCAACTAAACCCATTGGAGAGAGGGCATCACTCACCAGAAAGATACCCTGTTCGTAGTTGCTAGCCTTGAGGATAATTTCGATTATGGTGGGACAGACGTGATTGCCATCGGCGATTAAACCACAGTAGACATTGGGGTTGACGATCGCTGCTCCTAATAATCCTGGTTGGCGATGGTGTAAACTAGGCATGGCATTAAAAGCATGAGTTACCATTGATGCACCCTGCTGGAATGCTTCTTGTGCTTCAGTGACTGTCGCCTGGGAATGTCCTAAGCTAACGATGATATTTTGCTCTCTTAAATAGGGAATTGTTGTCTTGCTACTGTCTAACTCTGGTGCAAGGGTGATTAGCTTGACAATCTGGCTATAGTTGCCCAAAATTCGTTTAATATTTTCAATGGTTAAGGGTAATAAATATTGTTCTGGATGAGCGCCTCGCTTCTGGTAATTTAAAAAAGGCCCTTCTAGATGAACTCCTAAAATTTGCGCTGTATTGACTGGATCTTGAATTGTCATAAATTGAGCGATGGTGGCAAGCGATCGCTGGATTTTATCTACGGAAGTAGTTACAATTGTTGGTAAAAAGCCATCCACTCCCTGTTGCCATAAAAAATCGCAGATCTGCTTGAGTCGAGGTAAGTCGGTTGCTGCTAAATCAGGAAAAGCTAAACCCAAACCACCATTGATTTGAAGATCGATTCCCCCCAAAGATAGCCAATCTTTTTGCAGGTCTAGTATGGGAATGTCTGTTGCTCTTAGCTGGGTTGCATCGACGCTATTAGTCGCAGACATCTGGTGAATTTTGCCCGCGGCGATCGCCACCTGGTACAGCCCTTCACGTCCTACAATCTGAGCATTTTGAATTAATAAATCCGCTTTCATCTTCATCTTCCCTGTTGATTTCCTTCGTTTAAAGATAAAGCTAAATTTTGTCGAATTACGTCAATAAACAAGATAAAATACAGAACCTAAGAATTTTAACAACAACCTTGAGTGAAACTACACCATTAATTGGCATTATTATGGGCAGCGATTCCGATCTGCCCACGATGGAAAAGGCGATCGCCGTTTGCGAAGATTTTGCTATATCTTATGAGGTGGCAATTATTTCGGCCCATCGTACTCCAGACAGAATGGTTGAGTATGCTCGCAATGCTCACCAAAAAGGCATTAAAATAATCATTGCTGGGGCTGGAGGTGCTGCCCACTTGCCAGGAATGGTAGCTGCTTTGACTCCTCTACCTGTAATCGGTGTCCCTGTGACAACTCGTCAGCTACAGGGGGTTGATTCTCTCTATTCTATTGTCCAGATGCCTAGAGGTATTCCCGTCGCGACAGTGGCGATCGGCAATGCTCAAAATGCAGGGTTGTTAGCCGTACAAATATTGGCGATCAGTGAACCGCAACTGCAAAATCAGATTCAACAATATCGCCAAAATCTAGCTCAAACTGTTCTTGACAAACAAGAGCGTCTTGATAAATTAGGTTATCAAACCTACTTAACTCAGATGTAAATTTACCGCTCAATTTACCAAATTACACTGATTTTCAAATTAAGATTTTAATTTAAATCTTAAAATCATTAGGCAAATTAATTGTTATTTGACCGTTAAATGAGAAAATGCTGTAGAACACGTTACAATTCTTTACCCAGGATAGGAATTAGTGTAAACTACCTGAGAAAACTCGTATATCATATCAAAATTTAAAAGGAGCAAACGAAAAGATGCAGTTGGCTCAAACACTGCGAACAGTACCTAGAGAGTATTTAAAAGCTCCTGGGGGATTTAATCCCAATGTGTTGATGGTGATTGCAGCGATCGCGTTGCTGATAATATCGACCACGGGATATTTTTGCTGGGGATTCCCAGATTGGTTCTCTTTTACGGCAAATGTCTTGGCACTACATTTATCAGGAACAGTTATTCATGACGCTTCTCACAATAGCGCCCACAGCAATCGTATAATTAATTCTATCTTGGGTCATTGCAGTGCCTTAATGCTAGGTTTTGCATTTCCCGTGTTTACCAGGGTACATTTACAACATCACGCCCACGTAAACGATCCTGAAAATGACCCTGACCATTTTGTCTCGACAGGAGGACCTTTATGGCTCATCGCTGCCCGCTTTTTTTACCATGAGTTTTTCTTTTTTCAAAGACGCTTATGGCGTAAATACGAATTGCTGGAGTGGTTTCTTAGCCGTCTATTTTTAGTAACTATAGTTATGTTGGGAATTCATTACGGCTTTATCGGTTATGTGATGAATTTTTGGTTTGTCCCTGCGATGGTAGTGGGTATGGCTTTAGGTCTATTTTTTGATTATCTACCCCATCGCCCTTTTCAAGAGCGCGATCGCTGGAAAAACTCTAGAGTTTATCCTAGTCCGATTCTCAATCTACTCATTTTGGGGCAAAACTACCATTTAGTACATCACCTCTGGCCATCTATTCCTTGGTATAAATATCAGTCGGCTTATTACGAAACAAAGCCTTTATTAGATGCTAAAGGTTGCGAACAATCTTTGGGTTTATTAGATGGTAAAAACTTTTTAAACTTTTTATACGACATTTTTTTAGGTATTCGCTTCCATAAACATTAGATTTTATGAAGTAGTTAAAACTAATTCAATAATGGACTATGAACTAAAGTTTCAATTTAAGCTATATCAAAATTATTTTAAACAGCCCTTGCAGACTAGCCATGGTGTTTGGTCAATACGTGAGGGCATTATTATTAGCCTGACAAATTCAGCAGGAGTTACCAGCAGAGGAGAAATTGCTCCTTTACCTTGGTTTGGTTCAGAAACTTTGGCTCAAGCAGTAAAATTTTGTCAGCAGTTAGGAGAGGCTACTACTAAACAAGAAATTATGGCTATTCCCGATCACCTTCCCTGTTGTCAGTTTGCCCTAGAATCAGCCTATCTGGCATTGACTCAAGATGATTTGGTTCGTTCCTCTCACACTTTAAATTTTTGTTATCTTTTACCTGCTGGAAAAGAAGCCTTGACTGCTTGGCAAGATTTATATCAAGCTAATTCTGCCACTACTTTTAAGTGGAAAATTGGAATTTTAACTCTCGCTGAAGAAATCGCCATTCTCAAGCAGCTTACCCTGAATTTTCCCCCAGAGGTTAAATTAAGACTGGATGCCAACGGGGGATTGAATCTCACTCAAGCTCAACAGTTACTCTCTGTCACAGATGCTTTGCCAGCAATAGAATTTATCGAACAACCTTTATCTCCAGACAAATTTACCGACGTTTTGCAACTCAGCCACAAACATACCACTGTTCTAGCGTTAGATGAATCTGTTGCTAGTTTTCAACAGTTACAACAAACCTATCGACAAGGATGGCTGGGAGTATACGTAATTAAAGCAGCAATTATGGGTTTCACTACTAGATTAAGGCAATTTTGTCAGGACAATGACTTAGATGTAGTTTTTTCTTCTGTGTTGGAAACAGAAGTTGGTCGTGAGGCAGTATTAAACCTAGTACAACAGTTGGATCATCCCCGTGCATTTGGTTTTGGGGTACAGCATATTTATAACAAATCTCTTACTCGATTATAAAGATTAATTATTTTTCCCCGCAAATTCTCTTTTTAGATCGTGGGAAAGATAACCGTATCTATATTTCAGCTTGATTTTTACTATGACAAATTAATTGAGCTTGTTTATTTTATGCTATGAAATATCCAGGCGTTTTCTGAAGTTGCGGAGCAATATTTGACATTCTAGTTGATTTCTTTATTTTATATGCTACTATGTATTCCGTGGCAAATAAAACACAAATTGGGACTGTAGTTCAGCTGGTTAGAATGCCTGCCTGTCACGCAGGAGGTCGCGGGTTCGAGTCCCGTCAGTCCCGTTCGCGCAAAAAGCGCTCACCTTATAGACTCTCTCTTGCGACCTCCTGCGTGACAGACAGGCATTTGCTCAAAACTTGCTCAAAAGTGAATATAGCAGCAGGACAAGTAGGAGTGCAACAAGTACTTGTGTACCCCAATTATTTAAGCGCTTATATAGCTATGCAGTAATAGAGGCCATAAAAAATCATGACCTCTATTTTCAATCTGCTTTTGACTAAATTAAGCTATAGCTGTTCAGTAGCCCCGACCTGGGAGATACTCCCCAGGCATCTAAAAAAACCGCCTACTATACCACTATTTTTCAGATCTGTCAAACGGGCTAACCGACTCGTTTATAGAGCAGGAAAGCCTATTTGAATACTCATCTTAAGCGCTGTTTACTCAAGGTTTGATGACAATTAGATATCGCCCCTAGGAGGGGACAAGCCACCGTCTCATCTGAGAGGAGGATTTCTAGTTAGGGTGAGTTAAGCTTTTTTACTAGCCTTATTAAAGGCATATCTAGAAAGTGTTAAACACTTTGTTTAACACTTTTCAAAGCTGCCTCTTCTTTCTTTTTCTGTCTACTCGGATAATTGACCTTTCACTGGTAGCATGAGTACTGATACTGTTGGCGAAAGTAATCAATTGAAGTTTCAGACGTAATCTTCGGGAAGATAGTTAGTACAAGTACTCTGTA
>NZ_PVWF01000152.1 GCF_003003995.1 Pleurocapsa sp. CCALA 161
GGTCATTTTGCCAGAAAGTAGTTGAACAGCAATGCTACCATCATGTTGCTCAATAATTTGTTTGGCGATCGCCAAACCTAAACCTGCTTTCCCGTCTGCGGATTTAGTAGTGAAAAATGGATCGCAGAGTTTATCTAAGAGATCTTGGCTAATACTCGCTCCTGTATCAATCAGATCGACCATGAGATAATTTTGCTTTTGGTAGAGATTAATCGTGAGTATGCCGTGAGTACCAATGGCCTCGATCGCATTTTGGAGTAAATGGAAGCAAGCTTTTTGTAGTGCTTCAGGGTAACAGTTAATGGTTGAAACTGGACTATACCGTTTAATAATTTGCACTCCAGGAGGCAGATGAGCAATCGATTTGAGGGCTTTTTCGAGGATATTTTCTAAGTTAGCAAGACGTTTGGGAGTTTTGCTATAGCTATGATAAGCATAGTCTTCAAAAGCCGAAATTAACTTACTGATCTTCAGGGTGGAGTCGGTAATGTTGTTAACTTTTTTATCTAGATTAATAATTAGGCTGGCATTATCTAAGATTTCCCAATAGTTTTCGCTAGCAAAAAGTGGTAAAAAGTCTTCTATTTCCTCATTAAACCCCATTTTAATCAGAACATCAGCAATTTTAGCGGTTTCTTTGATCTCAAATCTAGCTAACTTAGCAACAATCAGATTTTTCAACTCTTGTCTAGCAAGATCTGATAATAGAGGATTAATTTGATTATCTTGAGCCTGTTTTAACAGTGTGGCAAAATATTTTTGCTGCGGAGGAGACATTTGAGCCAGAAAAAAAGGAATATTTTGGAGAGTAGCCTTGCCAAACTGCCTAATTTCATCGAGGGTATGGTTAATTTCAGCGACAGGGGTATTAATTTGTTGACTAATACCTGAAGTGATTTTAGCTAAAGCTAGATTTTGTTGGGATTCAAACTCTTGTTTCTGACTTTCTTTGAGTTGAATAATAGTTTTTCTCAGCTGCTCATTTTTGGCTTTTAACAGTTTTTGTAGGCTTTTTACAGCTAGCTGATTTTTAATCCGCATCAGCACTTCATGAATCTGAAAAGGCTTGCTAATATAATCCGCACCACCGATTGCAAAAGCCCTAACCTTATCTACAGCTTCATTCCCTGCACTGATAAAAATGACAGGAATGTCTTTGGTTTTAGGATTAGTTTTTAGCTGTTTACACACCTCGTAGCCATTGAGATCGGGCATCATAACATCTAAAAGAATCAAATCGGGCGGATTAATCTCGGCAGCGGAAAGAGCTAACTTACCGTTGGGTACAGGTCTAACTTTATAATCATATTGAGTCAGAAGATCTACGAGTAAATGTAGATTTTGGGGAGTGTCATCCACAATCAGGATGTTGTTTAACTCCCGAGCTGCCATTAATTTTTTCACTATTTAATCCTGAAATAATCCTAATTAAAAGGTAGTAAGTTCAAAATATGCTCGTATTCAAAATTACTAATATGTTGCTCAATTGTCTGGGCTAGCAGTTTGTTTTCTTGTCCAATCTGGTGAGTAATCTGCTTAATTTTATCTAAATCAATTTCCATAATTGATTGCTGAAGTTCTAGTAGTAATTCATGAGATATTTCCTCAAAAGCATCGTCATTTAAAGTAAGCAGTAATAGTGATTCGGCGGTATCATCTTCTGTATCTTCAGCATAGGTATAGCACACCCCCAAATGCTTCGTCATCATCAACAATAATTCATCAGTTTTGAATGGTTTGCGCAGGAAATCATCACAGCCCATTGCCATAATTTGAACCCGTTCTGTTTCTAGAGCGCTAGCGGTTAAAGCAATAATTTTAGGGGTCTGGCGATTGTCTTTCAAATCCCCCTGGGGATCGCTTTTAATGATTTTAATGGTTTCTTCCCCACTCAGATTAGGCATTTTCAGATCCATCAAGATCAAGTCTGGCTGCCAAGATTGCCAAAGAGCGATCGCTTCTACTCCATCGACTGCGGTGCAAAGGGCGAAACCTAGTGGCTGAAGTAGCTGGATCAATAGTTCACGATTCAGTTCGCGATCGTCTACAATCAGAATTCGCGGTTGGGCTTGATTCGGTGCTAGGGCAATGATTGACTGAGGGGTGGTAATCTTACTCGACAAAATTTCACGAGGAGAAATTTGTTCTAAGGGAACGGCTTGTGTCTGAATTTCAAAGCGGAAAATACTTCCTCGATCAACTATTGACTGAACCTGAAGATCTCCTCCCATAAGCTGCACGAATTTACGACTAATGGTTAGTCCCAATCCTGTACCCTCCTGAGCTTTTCTACCCGATTTAGTTTGTGTAAAAGGTTCAAACAAATGTTTTAGTTCTTCAGGTGCAATCCCTTCTCCTGTGTCTTCTACCTCAAAAGTCAGCAGGATTGATTGATCTGGTTGATCTAGTTTTATATTTAAAGTAGGAAAAATTCTCACTTCAACTTTGCCCTGACTAGTAAACTTCAGAGCATTATTGAGTAAATTAATCAAAACCTGGCGTAGTTTGCGCTGATCCGCCAGAATGTAGCGTGGTGTAAGAGGAGCAATGGTGAAACTAAGGTTCAGATTAGCGCTAGCAGCTTGAAGAATAAACATTTGCTCAAGATCTTCAAGCAAAGCCGAAAGATCGAACTGACTGATAGATAAATCTAACTGTTCTGCCTCCATCTTGGAAAGATCTAAGACATTATTAATTAAGGAGAGTAAATGTTCTCCACTACGATTGATAATACCGATTTGTCTTTGTTCTGCCGTTGGTAAATTTTGATTGCGTGCCATCAGTTGAGCAAAACCAAGAATCGCGTTGAGAGGAGTTCTCAGTTCATGACTCATGGTGGCAACAAAAGTACTTTTAGCCCTGTTGGCTATCTCAGCTTTTTCCTTGGCAGTGGACAATTCAGCGGTACGTTGCTTAATTTTCTGTTCTAACTCGATGTTAAACTGCTGTAGCTGCTGATGAGAGGCTTCTAGAGAATCAATCACCTGATTATAATGTCGGGCGACATAACCAATTTCGGTAAAAGGTTCTTCGGGAACTCGTAAACTAAGATCGCGATCGCTGGCTTGACGTTCCATGACCTGTAGCATTTCATACACTGTACTTTTAGCGTAGTGTTCCGACACATTTAAACCACGATCTTCATCCTCTAAGGAGACTCGTAACGGCATCAGACGGTTGATTAACTGGAGTAAAATCCAAGTCCCCCCAAATGCCCACAAACCACAGACGATTATGCCCCATAGCTGGATCAATAGTTGAGCGACTCGACTCGATTCACTATTAAGAACATCGGGATTACCCACCAGCGCTACTGCCAAAGTTCCCCAGATCCCACCCCCCAAATGAACGGGAATGGCATCCACCGCATCATCTATGCGCCAATAAATTAGTCCATGGCTGACTAGTAGCATAACTGCACCACCCACTGCTCCAATAGCGATCGCCACTACGGGATGAACAGCATTACAAACAGCGGTAATCGAAACTAGTCCTGCTAACGAACCATTAATTAAAATTTCTGCCTTATTTGTTTTTAACTTTTGCCAACCAATAAAGCTGGCACAGATCATTCCTGCTGCACCCGACAGTAAAGTATTGAGAACGGTTAGAGATATAGTAGCGACCGTTGGAGTCACACTACCAGCATTAAAACCGAACCATCCTAGCCAAATCAGCATCACTCCCAGTACTGAAAATGGCAGATTAGAAGCATGAATTCCCGCGAATTGACTAGAGCCACTAGAGCGAGCAAATCTTCCTGTTCTCGAACCAACAACCAAAATAACTGCTAAAGAAACCCAGCCCCCGACGCTATGCACCACCGTCGCTCCAGCAACATCTATAAATCCTAGTCGTTCTAAATAGCCAAAACCATCACTAAAACCATAACTATTCCAAGCCCAATGAGCCAAGAGAGGATAAATTAATCCTGAAATAATCGCGGTGACGATTACATAAGCACGAAACTTTAACCTCTCGGCACTAGCACCAGAAACAATGGTAGTGGCAGTGCTACAGAACATCATTTGGAAGAGAAAAAACACTATTTCTCCAGCAGAAAAATATTCAGGATTAAAGAAAAAACGATCTGAGTCAAAAATCCCCGCCCCTGCGCGGGAACTGCCAAAGGCGATTCCATACCCTACAGCCCAAAAAATTAGGATTGAAATACCGAGGTCAACGAGATTTTTGATCGCCACGTTGATACTATTTTTGCTACGGGTTAACCCCGACTCAAGACACATAAATCCTGGCTGCATGACGAAAACCAGAAAAGTATTAAATATCAACCAAAGAGAGTTGGAGTTGATCGGCATTGCTGATTTGAAAACTAAGATTAAATAGTTAATTTAAAATCATATGTATCTTTATATCTGAAATTAATTAAATTTAGTTATTCTGAGCAAAAAAAAGCTAAGTTTGATCGGCTCGAAGGACTTTTCGCCCCTACTATGTGTGTAGGAAATATATATGCAGGAAACGCAATTTAATTTGAGATGAGAAAGTGGTTGTCATAATTGTTGCAGCTTTGCCTCTAGGTATTTGGTTATTCCTACTACTGTTCTGGGGGAATTTTTGGCGAGCCGATTGTCGTCTTGATAACTCTCAAGTATTAAGCCATTACCCCAGTATTTGTGCTGTTATACCTGCTAGGAATGAGGCAGAAGCGATCGCCGCTAGTTTAATTTCGCTGTTAAATCAAGATTATGCTGGTAAGTTTTCAATTGTCCTGGTGGATGATAATAGTGGGGATCGTACTACAGAAATTGCCCTAGAAACTGCCACTCAACTCGGAAAAAGCGATCGCTTGAAAGTAATTACAGGTAAGCCTTTAGTATCAGGGTGGAAAGGAAAACTCTGGGCAATGCACCAAGGTATTGAATCTGTCTCAACTCAAGCTATTGCTCCTGATTATTGGCTATTTACCGATGCAGATATTCAGCACGACGGCAATAATTTGACTCAGCTAGTTACTAAGGCAGAGACAGCAGATCTAGATTTGGTTTCTTTAATGGTATTGCTGCGCTGTCAAAGTTTTTGGGAGAAATTATTAATTCCCGCCTTTGTCTTCTTTTTTCAAAAGCTATATCCTTTTGCTTGGGCTAATGATCCCCGTAAATCCATGGCTGCTGCTGCGGGAGGCTGCATTTTAATTAGTAACCAGGCTTTAACTAGCATAGGTGGTGTTGCCAGGATTAAGAATGCCCTGATTGATGACTGTACCCTGGCTCAAGCAGTAAAATCTTCAGGCAAAAATATCTGGTTAGGTTTGAGTGAAACTACTATTAGCCTGCGGGGTTACGATCATCTCCAGGTAATTTGGGATACTATTGCTCGCACTGCTTATACTCAGCTAAATTATTCGCCTTTGCTATTAATCGGCGCTGTTGTTGGTATGGTCATAACTTATTTAATTGCCCCTGTAGGATTGGTTTGGGGATTAGTAACTAATAATTGGCTATTGTTGAGCATTTGTATAGTAACTTGTCTTCTAATGATCTGGGCTTATATCCCCACCATCAGAATCTATAAAATAGCTTGGGCTTGGGGTTTACTCTTACCAGCGATCGCCTTTTTGTATACTTTGATGACCATTGATTCTGCGTTTAAATACTATCAAGGCAAAGGTGGTGCATGGAAAGGACGAACTTATGATTGATTAATAATTGTACTTCTGGGCAAGAGCGATCGTATTCTAATTAGCCTGTAGGGGCGAACGACCATTCGCCCCTACTTAATCATGTATTTTTTATTTTTCTTAATCCTTACTCTGGTCGTTTTATTCCAAATTAATGACCAAGGCATCAATTCGACGAAGCGATTGTAGCTGACTAGATTGGGAAAAGCTTTTTTCCAATGGGGCAATACTTGAAGGGTATAAAACTCTTTGAATGTCCGAAATCCAGAACCGTGGAAAGCGATGCAGCTCGTTGGGCGGGTCAGATGCGGCTAAAGCCTTTCTCGACTTGAAGCGACTGCATCAAGAAGCGATCGCAATAGTCATTACTTCGCTTAATGACATTCTTCATTTTTTTTGTCTGATTTACTAATTAATAGACGTTTGGGATAAATTTTGTTGACAATGTGATTGATCAGTCATATGATTGCTTAGTCACATAAAAAATGGTTAAATGCCAAGCAAAACTTTTTTTAATTTATCCAAACAGAAACAGGAAAACTTAATCAAAATTGCTTTAGAAGAATTTTCCAATCAAGATTACAATTCTGCTTCGCTCTCTCGCATAGTTAGACAAGCTGGTATTGCTCAAGGGAGTTTATATCAATACTTTGCTAACAAAAAAGATCTTTACCTGTATCTTTTAGATTTACTCTGCAAAACCAAATTATCTTTTGTACAAAACAATTATCCATCAGCGTTGAAGATGGATTTTTTTGAGTATTTAAGCTGGATATTTGAAATTAATCTCCAGTTTGATTTAGCTTATCCTACATTTAGCCGACTGGCATATCGAGCATTCTATGGAGACTTGCCTTTTGCAGATCCAGAAATTGAGCAAATGAAACAAGCCTCTTCAGAATTTATATTGCAAATAATCATAAAAGGTATTGAAGAAAAAAATATTGACCCAGATATTGATTCGGATTTAGCTGTTTTTGTGGTTGAAACTTTGATCAATTCTATTAGTAAGTATATTCCAGAAAAGCAGGGTATTACAACAGATAAATTAGCAGGAGAGGGAGCTTTGAGTTTGGACATAGTTGCTGCTAGAGATACATTTCTGCAATTAATCAAAATTTTACAATTTGGTTTAAATGGCAAAGGTAAATAAGAATAAAATCATGAAATTAAAAATTAAAAAAGTAAAGCTTTATCTAGCAATATTTTGTATTGGATTCATGGCATTTTTTTTAGGATTTCCTATTGTACCAAGAGAAACAATCGAGAAAATGCTAAAAGCTAACAACCAGAATATAGCAGCAGAAGTAGTTGAAGCTGCTGATGAGCAATCTTAGTTTAATCCATTTTCAATAACAATATTTTAGAAATATGAAATCAATACCAGTAGCAGGAAACAATTCAAGCCTCATACTTAACTTGCATTCAATTTTACGTCCTTTAGACTTTATGGAGAAATACAATAAACAATATGGAGATTTTTATCGATTTATAGAAAAGAAAAATTTATCAATTAATATAACTAGTAATCCTCAAGCAATTCGAGAAATATTGACAATGGATTCAGATGTATTTGATTCAGGAAAAGCAAATAAAAGTTTGAGTTTTTTGTTGGGAGATAATTCTTTAATACTATTAGATGGGAAAGATCATAAAAGTCGCCGACGTTTATTAATGCCTTATTTTCATGGGAAATTTTTAGAACAATGTAGTCAAAAAATAATATCCATAACTAACCAGGTTAGCGATCGCCTAGAAGTAAATCAACCTTTTGCAGTTCGTCCATTGATGCAAGAAATTACTTTAAAAGTAATGTTGAATTTAGTATTTGGTATTGATTCCGAGCAACAATGTCAAAGACTTAGTAATTTATTAGTAGAGTTGTTGGAAATATTTAATAGTCCTTTCAAATCATTGTTAATTTTTTTCCCAATATTGCAGAAAGATTGGGGTAAATACAGCCCTTGGGGTAATTTTTTGTCATTAAAAGCAGAAATTAAAAAGCTTATTTATCAGAAAATTAAAGAAAGACAAAAACTGCTAATTAAAGAAAAATCAAAGTGTCAAGATATTTTTGGATTACTAATTTTAGCCAAAGATGAAAATGGAGCGGGGATGACTGATGAAGAAGTTCACGATGAATTGATAACTTTACTATTTGCGGGACATGAAACTACCGCCTCGGCATTGAGTTGGCTTTTTTATTGGATTCATTATCACTCAGAAATTGAAGATAAATTACGTTTAGAAACAAGCTTGTTGGGAAATGTATCAGATTATCAAACCATCAACAATTTATCTTATCTGAATGCATTAATTTTTGAGACTTTGCGTATTTATCCTGTAGTTGTTGGTTCTTTTGCTCGTATTCCTAACCAAGATACATATATCATGGGCTATAAGATCAATAAAAATGATTATCTATCTATTTCTATTTATAACCTTCATCATAGAGAGGATTTATATCCTAATTCTAAGCAATTTAAGCCAGAAAGATTTTTAGAAACAACATATTCTCCTTATGAATATCTTCCTTTTGGTGGTGGCAATCGTCGCTGTTTGGGATCTGCTTTAGCATTGTTAGAAATGAAGCTAGTTACAGTTACAATTCTTAAGCGTTTTAAATTAGTATTAACGAATAACCATTCTCTTTATCCAGTGCGCCGTGGTATAACTCTTTCTCCTCCTGCTTCTTTTCGAATGACAGTCAAAAACTGTGTTTTAGGAAAAAATAGTTAGTTAGATAAATTAAGTTTTTTGGCATTTGCAGATTAATCCTGACATCCACTAATTGGTTATGCTTTCAGAAAAAGGCGATCGCTTTACGGATGCTGGACAAATAGTTTTTGCTAAACTGAATCGAGATCATTTTCTCATAAATACTTTAATGACCAATTGTTATGCTTGCAATTTGGCTAATGGAACAGAAAATTTAATTGGTGAACTAATTCCTTTAGTTGTTTCCGAAGTGGAAATATTTTGCGAGAAAGCAAGAACAGCTTTTTCTACAGTCAAGTTTTAGTACGATCTAATTTAATTTCAATTAAACCACCAAGGCGATCGCCTTAGTGGTTTAAAAAATTCCTTACAATCACTATTAATGACTAGTGCGCAAAGCAATAATTACATTTTGCCTTTTTGCATCACTTCCTGAAGGTGTTGACGCACTTCTTCTGCATGTTTCATATCTTCCTGTCTTGACATACTCCCACCGCTAATCGGAGTACCGATATAGCGGGGGATTCTTATTCATGGTTCATCGAAGTCCACTTAC
>NZ_PVWF01000153.1 GCF_003003995.1 Pleurocapsa sp. CCALA 161
GCGATCGCTAACATCAATGTTATACTAAAAGTATAACTTCAAATTATACTCGCTGATTATGACTACAGCAAAGACAGCTATAAGTCTTGACCAAGAATTATTAAAAGAAGCAGATAAAATAGCCAAGCAAACTAATAACAGTCGTAGTGGTGTTATTGCTCTAGCATTAAAAGAATATTTTCATCGACTGAAACAGGAAGAGATTTTATCTCAACTTAATGACGTTTATGATCATCAAGTAGAAGACGAAACTAAATTTATTAATGCAGGTAAAAGTTATTTCACTCAAAAAATTCTTGAATCTGAAGAATGGTAATCAGACAAGGGGAAGTATATTGGATTAATTTACCAGGACCCAAAAAGTCTGAACCAGAGTTTCGTAGACCTTGTGTTGTTGTCCAAAACGATACTTTTAATCGTTCTCATATTAAAACTACAATAATCTGTATTTTAACTACTAATCTTAGATTAGGTGATGCTCCAGGCAATGTATTGCTGATAAAAGGGGAAGGTAACTTGCCAAAAGACAGCGTAGTAAATATCTCACAAATTTTAACTGTAAATAAAACAGATCTTTTACCAGAAGAAAAGATTGGTCAATTATCAGCATCAAAGATTGACTTAATTGTGTCTGGATTACGAACAATTTTCTAGAAACAGATTTAATATTTTAACCAAAGATTATTTAGATAGTTGGCAGTCTAACGTCTGTTTTTAGTTCATCCCTGTCGAAGAGACACAGAGCGATCGCACTCTAACGGATCAAGATGTCGATCCTGTGCATCAAAAAGTTCGCGATACTTTGGTTAAGAAGTTTGATGTGACTTTGCGGAGTTAAAACTAGCTGATGGTTATATCCCGATCCTTCAATCTCCTTTTAAAGATGATTTTTGATCGGGATTTACTCTTAATTTACCAGTGATTTACTGGTTTTGACTAACCTAATTTGGCAGCTTTTTTGCGCCAAAAGATAAAGTTTTCAATCACTGACTTGCCTTTTTCCATAGCTGCTTGGGGACTAGAATAAACCCCCTCAAAATGATGTATTTGCTCTTGTGGATCGACAATGTTTAAGTGATATAAGTTATTGGCTAAGTTCTGTACAAACAGATTATAGCCGTTGATGTTTGTTTTTGAGTGAGATTCCATGAATAAGCTGCAAGTAAATGTAGGCACGAATATAGCATCTAATATTAACTGACTTTTTAAAAAAGTTAAATTAGTTGACTATACCTTAAACATCTAAGCTTAACTGGAGGTAATTGTCATCAGCAATTTGAGCAGAAATTTTATTATTATTATTGCTTAAGTGGCGATCGCTTGACCAAAATAAGGAATTGCCTGGGCGCTGTCGATCTATGTTAAGCCAGTGGGTAAAAACCTGTTCTCGTAGGTCTTCTGGAGCTAAAATCTGATATATTCTAATCCTTTGGTGATTGTGCGTTTCGTAACGCAGACATTTAATTTTACAAGCAATCTTACCCAAAAGACGGCTAATAATAGTTATGGGACTATAGTTTTTTGCCAGACTTAAATTGAGGATTGTTTTGATCTCGTGACGGTTGCTCAGGGCGATCGCTGCTAGAGACTGTAAATCAGGATCGGTGTTACGTAATTCTCTCGCTTGTTGAAGCAAGACAGGAATGCCTAAAACTTCTAACGACCCGACAATTGCCCCTAATTGAGAACTGTTGAAATCAGGTAAGAATAGGCTACCATGACCTTGTTTGATTAGTTTATGAGCAGCTTTCGTGTCGCGATCTGCTAGATAAGGACGACCAACGGTGAGAAAATAGTGCAGTCTGATTTTTTGATACCAGCCTTGGTCATCTAACGATACTAATTCTGGTGTAATCGGCAGGTGATAACGCTGCTGAAGTTCATATTTGCGGAGTTGACGGCGATCGCCTAATGATTTAATTACCTGTTTGCATAGGTGTCGGTATTGCGCCTCATCTAAACTAGGAGAACGGGAGATCGCTACACATTCAGCTAAATAGTTTTGACTGCTAATTTCTGTAATGGCTGCCACTAAGGAGTTATCTGTAGTCGACTTAGTAGGGATTTCAGGTTGATACTGAGATGCATCAAGAATTTGATGACCTTCGGCTTTTAATCCCGCCAAAATTGAGTTGCGATAGTTAACTGCTGCCGCATTGTATCTCACTGCCATTTTTGCCCAACACAGTAGCGATTCGGCTTGAAAACCTGTGTCTAAATCATCCAAATAGGTAAAGTCTGACTGCTGCAATAAACGGATGTTTAATTGAGTAAACCGCTGACTGGAACTAAGTAGAGCAGGAATTGAGGTTGAACCGTTGCCAATTTTGTTATAGCTATAGTTAGCGCACCACAAATGCCGAGGAACATTATGACGGATTCTTGCCAGGGTTTGGCGCACTGCATTCTCTGCTTGGATTCCTTGAGCGATCGCCCATACCGAAGTAAAGTGCTTTAGTTCAATAGATATCCCTGTTTCAATTGAGGGACTGGCAAGCACAATGTCGTATTGATTTAGAACCTGCTCTAGGTTGGAGATGCAGTTGTAGGCTGGATGCTGATGATCTGTAAGAGATTGAGAATCAATTCTGAGAATTTTGCGCTGAGGAAATTGCTGTTTTAAATAAGCTTCGAGAGTTTGTGTCCCCCATTTACTGGTTAGCTTTTGCGCCGACAAGCAGATAAACGGCTTTCCTCCCTGTTGGATATCTATTTCTAAATTATTAACAAGTTTTTTAGGCGTTTTACCCTGATAGTTATAAACCTGCCATGACTGGGTGCGATCGTTTTGCCAAGTATTGTGCACAATGCAGGGTTTTAAATCTAGCCCTGATAAGGAAATTAGATAATCCAGAGCAATATCACTGAGATCCGCATCGGCAATATACATTTGTCCCTGATTGCCTAAGACATTTTGACTCAAAGTTTTGAAACACTTAAGAATTTCTACGCGACGATCTCTACAGGTACTAGAATTTAGGGCGTGCCATAATACCTGTTCTACTTCATCAATAATGACCAGACTGTCGTGCCACTCATCAGGGTCAAACTGCGCCTGAGATAAACTATGCAAGGAATCAATGCACAAACCATAACCGAGACTAGATCTATCTGGGCGATCGCTTTGGGTAAGATAGTTTAAACCAAAGCGCTGACATAGTTCCTTAACTAACTGTATTCGATGTCCAATGACCAAGACTTTTTGCTGTTTGGCGATCGCTTGCTCGACAACTTTAACTAAAGCCTGAGTTTTTCCTGTCCCCTTAGGGGATTTGATACCAATTAGCTTGGTATGAGGCGAGATCTCTAACTCAGGAAGATAGCGACTATTAAGCTGAATTTCAGCAGGATAGGTTAGTTTGGCCCAAGACTTTGCCTTCCAACTTTCTAAGTCTAAAGCATCAGCATAGGCTTGGGTAAAACATGCTTGACCTTGACTGGCAATTAAATCATCAACCCCTTTGCCCAAGGCACTATCCCAGGTCACCACCTTTACCTGACAACCCGCTTTTTGCAGCAGATAGCCTATTTTCTTCATGGCTGCGTTGACTGCTTTAACCGTCTTTGGTTTGACATCTTGGTCAAAGACTAAATATATTTCTCGCCCAGGTGTAGCTAATTTTGCCAGTTGAGGGATCAAATGAGACTTGCCGATTCGTTTCCCCAGCTCATCTTTGGGGGTACGATAACCATTGTTAATTCCTGGTAATGCCACTGCGCCATAGCCAGCCGATAATAATGCCCCTGCTTTTTTGGCTCCTTCAGTAAGACAAAGAGGAACTTCCGGATGATCGATCAACCACTGCCAAAAGCCTAGATCCGCACGGCGATCATTAATTGCTTTGGAGTTTATTTTAATATCTGCGCGATCGGCAATTCGCTCCCAAAGATTTAGGGGAACTTTGAGAGCAAACAACCCTGTAGAGGTTTTAGGCGGATGCTCATATTTAATTACCTTGTTATCCCGATTAAGAGGGTGATCTGGTTTAAAACATCCCCAGATATCCTCATCTCCATTTAAAACATCGATCCCCGAACACCACCATCCTCCTGCATCTGTGTGGGCATATCGCTGCAGAAATCCTTCACTAATTCTGCCATCATTCCTTCTGGGGATAGAATTAGAATAGAGTAAATACTCTGCGGGAGTAGTACCTTGAAGACCCATTACGTTTAAATTAGTTAGCTCTTCGTCCACACCACTCGCCTGCCATTCCCCTATATAATCCATTACTGCTGATTCCTTGCTCTTTGAGGATTAGTATCATACCACTATATGTAGGGTATAAAAAGAAATTATTAATACAAATACGCTATATGTATAATCGGCTCATAGTTGCCAACTAAAATATGTTTGGGGGTAGTCGATCTATGGATGGGGAAGTCAGAATTTGAATGAAGAGTTAATATTAATTGCTGTGTTCAAATTATTTGAATCAATTTTAAAATAGTGAAACCCTATCATCAGATCCCTATTAAAGACTGTGGCGAACGGTTGATTGCTATTCCGACCAATAGTTTGTCATTAGAACTACCCCATCCTTATGTCAAGTTAGGGGCAGAATATGGTAGCAAATCTCCCTATTGCCTACGTCAAGGAGTGGTGCAGGCATTACTAGAAGCACAATTTTTGCTAGAAAAACGCTATCCTGGTTGGAAAATCAAGGTCTATGATGCTTATCGTCCTGTGGGGGTACAGCAGCATATGGTCAACTATACTTTTGACTCTTTGGTCAAAGAACTTAATCTTTGTGAACATCAACTATCTGCTCAACAGCGTCAAGATTTATGGGGTAAAGTCTATCAACTTTGGGCAGCACCTAGCTTAGACCGAACCATGCCGCCTCCTCATAGTACAGGTGCAGCAGTTGACGTAACCATTATTAATGATTTGGGCGAAGCTCTCGATATGGGGGGTGAAATTGATGAACTTTCTGAGCGATCGCATCCAGAATACTATATTAGCGATCGCGATGGCGAGAGCCAGCAGTATCAATTTAATCGTCAGTTACTCTGTAAAATCATGACTAATTCTGGTTTCATCAGACATCCTGATGAATGGTGGCATTTTTCTTTAGGAGATCAAATGTGGGCTTGGTTGCATAATCAGCAACATCCTACCAATATTGCGATCGCTCGCTACGGTCGAATTTAGTAGATTAAATATATTAAATATTAAGATGAAGCGAGTTGTCTTTTGCTTACTGTATGATGAATACACTAAAGCAGTAGAATCTTATTGATGCTGTTTGGGGGCGCGTGGCTCAGGGGATAGAGCAATAGATTCCGGTTCTATAGGTCGTGTGTTCAAATCACACCGCGCTCATTAAGTAAAAACAATACAACGTAAGGGTTCTGGGAAATATATTATTTCTGGATTATTTCTGGAACTCTTTTTCTTGATGAGGCTGATACCAGTTTGATACCATCTTTAAACATGGCTTCGATTCCCATACGTTTTTTATAAGCTTTAATTGTTTAATTGTTTGTTTTAAGCAAGACAAATTATTGATTAAATACCACCCCTCATTTTTCTTCTTTAGTGCTAAGCGCGCTCTCTTAGCAAAGCGTCGGCATGTTCTCTTAGATGCTGTGGCAGTGCTTCCCAGTCTAATTTTCGCGATCGCCTTTTTTGAGATTTAGCTTCGAGTTGGTCTCGTTTACACCAATCGTCAACGCACCATCTACTTACTTGATAAATCCTTGATGCTGCTGCTTTGCTGCCAACGTCTTCAATGTAATTCACTACCCGTCGGCGTAAGTCTAAACTGTAGGTCATTCTCAACTAGTTTTTTTGGTTATTATACCTATGTTTCTTATTTGGAATGACTATAAAAATATTGATAGCTATCAAGCACAAGTCTGGCAAAATCGCCTAGATACTCTCGATCGCCTGCTCAGTTATGGGGTGAGAAAGCATTTAAATAATTAAACTAATTACCAGGAGCATTAATTGCGCAAAATCTGGGTATTCGCCCTGCTAAAATAACAGTGTCAATCTTTATATTTAACAGCAGTTATGCTACTGACAGAGAATAACTTAGTTGCCTTATTGTATCTAATTCTAAGTGGCACGTATCTTTTAGTGTTACCAGCATTGGTTTATTTCTATCTTAGTAAACGTTGGTATAACGCCGCCTCAATCGAGAGATTGGTCATGTACCTGTTTGTGTTCTTGAGTTTTCCTGGAATGCTTTTGCTCAGTCCTTTTCTCAATTTCCGCCCCAAACGTCGCAATTTACAAGCTTAGGGTCACAGTATGCGTAGAATTGATGTTCTGGGTCTAGGTTTAGGGGTGTTTGTCGCTGCTGGACTAGTTTATCTGGCTTTACAGTTATTTGGTCTGGACGGTATTAATGCAGGAATTTGGACTCAAGCTGCGCTAGTTGTTTTGTTAGTCGGTTGGTCGCTGACCTATTTATTTCGTGTGGGCAGTAAGAAAATGACCTATAATCAACAGCTTAAAGATTATGAAGAAGCTGTAATGCAAAAGCGTTTAGCAGAAATGTCTCCTGAAGAATTAGCCCAGCTACAGCAAGAAATCGAGCAAGGTAAAAAATCTTAGTCTGTCTGCTACCTCAAATATTATTTAAGCTCAAATAAATTTTGCCCCATGAATGTTGCCCATCGTTTTCAACAGCTCAAACAAAATTCTGAATGTGCCTTTATTCCCTTTATCACCGCAGGAGATCCAGACCTGGCAACCACCGCTAAGGCATTAGAGGTTTTGGCTAACAATGGTGCAGATTTAATTGAACTTGGTGTTCCCTATTCCGATCCTTTAGCAGATGGTCCCACAATTCAAGCGGCGGCTACTAGAGCTTTACAAAAGGGAGTTAAACTTGAAGATGTCTTGGCAATAGTTAAGGATGCGGTTAGCAAGATCGATGTGCCAATTATTTTATTTGCTTACTACAACCCAATTTATTACCGTGGCATTGAGCCGTTTCTCAAGCAAGTAAAAGAGGCTGGGGTGAGTGGTTTAGTTGTTCCCGATCTTCCTTTAGAGGAAGCTGAAACTCTACTGAAATCAGCAGCAGATATTGGAATTGAAGTAATTTTACTCGTTGCCCCTAACAGTTCCCCAGAGAGAATTAAAGCGATCGCCCAAAAATCTCAGGGCTTTATTTACTTGGTTTCTGTGACGGGAGTTACGGGTATACGTTCACAAATGGCAACAGAAGTTAAAGATTTACTCACTACTCTACATCACGCTACCGATAAACCCATCGGCGTTGGCTTCGGTATTTCTAACCCCCAACAGGCAAAACAGATTAAAGATTGGGGTGCAGATGCTGTAATTGTTGGCAGTGCGATCGTCAAACGTCTAGAATCAGAAACTGCTGAATCAGAACTTAAGGCGATCGCAAAATTTTGCTATGCTCTAAAACAGGCAATCTCCTAGGAAACTAATTTTGTTGCTCTAAATCTAAAAACAGTAGCCTAAATTTCAACTGCGCTTTGATAATCGAACAAAATCAAGAAGCCAGTTTAATCAATCTGGCAGTTATTTGTCTACGAGTAACCTGAAAAATTCAATATTATTTAGTGTAAATTAAGTTATTAATTCAGATTAATGCGAATTATTGTTACTATTTTCAGGCGTATCTGACGGTAGCAAAGAATTAGGTAAGTCATCAAAATTTTTCTTGACTGCTTTACAAAATTCTTTCATTTGAAGTACGGTCATAGTCGGTTCAGCCTGACCTTTTTCCCAACGGCGAATTGTGGATACTGCTACGCCAATTTCTCGTGCTAATTGTTCTTGAGATAACTTAACGTTTAATCTTAGTCTTTTAAATGGTGAATTTGTTTCTTGGCGCTGCGATTTTTTAGGTCTTGTCATGGTTTTTCCTGAATTATCGTGATTAATAGAATTAGAATAGTGGCTAGATTTTTTTTGACCAGCAAAATTATTTATATTGAGAGAAAATTATGCCTTATATATTTAGCATAAAAGAATCAATATATATCATAAAACTAATACTTTTAAACAATAATTATTTAGGCTTTTATAGCAAATAAATATTGTTGAGTATCAGTAATATTGATAGTTCCTGTCCAAATAAGTAAGAGTAATTACTGAATCAATAATATGGGTTAGCGATGTATTTTCATAACAATAAAAATATTTTGCTGTCAAGCAAAACTCTGTTAATAATTGAGGGTTATACGCTCTATTTGTACGCTCAATTTTGTCCTATACTAACAAATTATTAAAATAAGACTATTCGCAAATTTACGGAATTTATGAGCTATTTTTTTTAATCAATCAGTACATTTGATATATCTTCAAACAAGGAATATTTGTAAAACAATAAAAATCAAATCAAGTTGATTTTTAGGTAAATTTACTGCACCATGTTTAGATACAAATACGCTCAAAATAAGCGAATAATAGCTTATTTTGAGCGTATAAAGACTTTGGTTTAAGAGATATCAATTGCACACTTCCCGATTCAAATGCGTTGGCGATCAGCATGGAAAAAGTTATATAAAACTAGTTTAAATAATATTATGGCAGTAAATATTGCGCCAAATATAAATATTCTGTAAATATACTTAGTTATTATAAATTTGCCTATGATTGATGCAGAGAGACAGGAGTACTTTGTCACGGATTATTAGCCATTCTAGTCTTTCAAAGTTATTTTTATTTTGAAGATGCTTTGTATTGGGAATGACTATTAAAAAAGTAGACCTGTATCGAAAATAGAAGCTATGACAACATAGATTGATAGAAAGCTAGTAATTATGATTTTTTTATTGTTAGCTCCTGATGTTACGCACAATTGTTGATTGGCAAAGATTTAGCTCTGGAGAGATTATGGATATGGGAACAAC
>NZ_PVWF01000030.1 GCF_003003995.1 Pleurocapsa sp. CCALA 161
CTAGAATATAAGAGCCAATAGTACAGACTATGTTTAATGTCTGAAACTGAGGATCGTAAAGAGCAATACGACGGTTCATGCCCTGCAAACCTAATTGATGCATTGGTAAAAAGGTAATGTTAAAACCAATAAAGGTCATAACAAAGTGAATTCTACCTAGGGTTTCATTGACCATCCGCCCAGTCATTTTAGGAAACCAGTGATAGACGGCTGCAAATAAGCCAAATACCGAACCACCGAAGAGAACGTAATGGAAGTGAGCCACAATAAAGTAGGTATCGTGGACGTGAATATCAAACGGCACAGCAGCCAACATTACCCCACTCAAACCGCCAATTAAGAAAGAAGAAAGAAAACCAACGGCAAAGATAAAGGCGCTATTAAGACTTAGTTTGCCACCCCAAATAGTCGCACACCAGCTAAATACCTTGATCCCTGTAGGTACAGCAATAATCATGGTGGTTGCCATAAAGAACATCCGCAACCAGCCAGGCGTTCCACTAGAAAACATGTGGTGTGCCCACACAATCAGACCTAAAAAGCTAATTGCTAAACTAGAATAGGCGATCGCTCGATAGCCAAAGACTGGTTTGCGGGCATGAACTGGCAGAACTTCGGAAATTGCGCCAAAAAAGGGCAAAATCATAATATAAACCGCGGGGTGGGAATAGAACCAAAACATGTGTTGGTAAACTATTGGATCTCCGCCCCCCGCAGGATTGAAAAATGCCGTTCCTGCCAACAAGTCAAAGGAAAGCAAGATTAATGCTGCTCCCAATACAGGAGTCCCAATCAAAATTAAGCCTGAAGTTGCTAACATTGACCAGCAGAACAAAGGCATACTGTGAATGTCCATATCGGGCATCCGCATTAGTAGGATGGTGGTAACAAAGTTAATTGCCCCAAACATTGAAGATGTTCCCAAGATTAAAATACTGAGAATCCAAATTTCCTCTCCCGATTTACCGCTAATTAAGCTCAAAGGAGGGTAGGAAGTCCACCCAGCTTGAGGCGCGCCGTTGAAAAAGCTACTCATCAATAAGATCCCCCCAGGAGGAATCATCCAGAATGCTACGGCGTTAAGACGAGGAAAAGCCATATCTTCTGCCCCAATCATCAGAGGAATTAAATAGTTAGCGAATGCTGCCCCTGCGGGAATAATCCACAAAAACAACATGATTGTTCCGTGCATTGTCAACAGCTGATTATAGAATTCGGGTTGAACAAAATCAGGATCTGGGGTGGAAAGTTCAGTCCGCATTACCTCTGCTAATGCGCCACCAATAAAATAGAAAAAGAAAGCGGTGACTAGGTATTGAATACCAATTACTTTGTGATCGGTACTAAAACCAAAGTAATCCTGCCACTTTCTTTGAGGATGTTGTTCATGCTCTGGTGGTGCTATTGGAGCATTTCTTTCTAGGGTTGTACTCATGCTTTGTGTAATTAGTGAAATCTGATTGATTGAGGATAGCTCTTGGATTTAAGCTTAAAGCTCTAAGTTTTTAGATTTATTTTTTAGTAGGCTTTAACTGTGCCAAAACATCTGCATCTACGCCCATATCTTTAGCGTAGGGTGCTAAAAATTCTGCATTAGAGTTAGGTACTGAATTCATGGCTACGGATTGACTGCTTTGATCATTCATGGCAAAAGTATTTTCCTGAACCCACTTTTGATAGTCTTCTTCGCTTTGGACATAAAGCTGAGTTTTCATTCCGCCATGGTATGCACCACATAATTCGGCACAAACGACAGGATACTGACCAATTTGATTAGGAGTAAAAACTAAGCTAGTT
Source organism: Pleurocapsa sp. CCALA 161 (assembly GCF_003003995.1). Taxonomy (GTDB): domain Bacteria; phylum Cyanobacteriota; class Cyanobacteriia; order Cyanobacteriales; family Xenococcaceae; genus Waterburya. The sequence continues at coordinate 1,798 of NZ_PVWF01000030.1, forward strand.
TCTCTGCCTGGAATGACATCCTGTTTAATCCGAAATTCGGGCAGCCAAAAAGCATGAATTACATCTCCCGCAGTCATATTCAACGCTACTGGACGATTGACGGGGACATGTATTTCCCCTGAAATTACACCAGTCTCAGGATAAGTAAACACCCAGGCATACTGAATGCCATTTACCTTAATCTCTAAAGGGTTCATGCCCTGTTTAGAGTCTGGAGATGCCCCCAAACCTAAAGCAATATTTTGTTGATGGGGGTCTAAAGCAACTAACTGTGAATGATGATGATGGGCATGAGCCATTTGGGGACCTGGATCTCCTGCTGTCATTGGGTCTAGCCCTCCCATACGGTTATAGATCTCAAAGCTATAGATAGAGAGGATAAAAACAATTACTGTGGGAATAGCAGTCCAGACGATTTCTAAAGGTACATTACCTTCTATTGGAGGTCCATCGGTAGTGTCTCCTTTAGCGCGGCGGAATTTAATCACAGAGTAGACCAAAACACCTTCAACTAAAAGAAATAAACCAGTGGCAATGGTCATCATGAAGTTAAAGAGCTGATCGACATCTCCCGCATCGCTTGATGCTGCTGTTGGTAAGAGTCCGTGGTTTTGACCGTACCAGAGACTGATTAAAGTCATCGCCACTCCGGCGATCAGGGTAAGTATGCTACTGGGAATGTTCACGGTATATAGTTAAAGTTATTAGTTGCAAGGTTTTCTGTTTCTAGTATATTGGTCAGTTCAAGATGTTTGAATTTCACAATTCTTTACCAAAATAATCTAGGCAGAGCAGTGGGTATTTACCCTTGAAATTTTCAGTTACAAAATTAATTCTAAGTCTACCTAATAGGTTAGATCAAATTACTAATAAATAAACAGGTATCAAAGTAAAGCCAACGACAATCTGGGAGTTTCTTTAGATTTTATTCGGGATCTAGTAAACCATATCTACAGCTAGTAGCGTAATTATTAAATTATCCTGACAAATTTAACTTTTTCTTTATGAAATTAGATTTTATTAGCTAATTTCATGGAGCAATCTGAAGAATATCTAATAAAGATAAAGCTACCAATAAAAAGATAGATAGAGTGTAAATAGCAAAAAATTAAAAGGTGAGCGATAAAAATCTAATTTGCTATTAAAGCGATCGCACTCATTAGCAGAAAATATTTCACTTTAAATATTCAACCAAGTTTTATCCTGATTAAGTTTGCTATGACCGAATCATTATTTCAATCGTCCAATGTTTTACCACAAATATCTCAGCCCCAGGTGTGGATACGCCGTTTAGTCTGGAAAATTGCGATCGCAACTTTATTGTTGATGGCGGTAGGTAGCGCCACGAGAGTTATGAATGCAGGTTTAGCCTGTCCTGACTGGCCATTGTGCTATGGTCAGCTTGTTCCTACAAGACAAATGAACCTCCAGGTGTTTCTCGAATGGTTTCATCGCTTAGATGCAGCTTTGATTGGCATAAGTGCGATCGCTTTGTCTGGCTTATCTTGGTGGTTTCGCCAAAAGTTACCTAAATGGCTGCCCTGGGCGACAACCTTTGCTTTATTCCTAATTGTTTTTCAAGGAATTTTAGGAGGATTAACGGTCACTCAGTTACTACGTTTTGATATCGTTACGGCTCATTTGGGTACAGCACTGTTATTTTTTAGTACCTTAATCATCATCGGTACGGCTTTGACCCCCTATCAGGGTACAGGTGTAGCAGGAAAACTACGTTGGCTAGGCTTGAGTGCTGCTGTTTTAGTCTATCTACAGAGTATTTTAGGTGGATTAGTTGGGTCACGCTGGGCATTACATCAGTGTTTTGGGGGATCGCAACTATGTAATGTGATGAATGCTCATATCTTAGGAGTAGTACCCCCTACTCTAGCTACCATTGCCGTAGTTTGGTTGGCTTGGAAAACCCCTGGCTTAAACGGTAATCTCCGCACCCTAGCCAACGTAGCAGCAGGATTGGTTAGTCTCCAAATTTTGCTGGGTATTGCTACCTTTAGACTGCATCTTCAGGTTGAACCTTTAACCGTGACCCACCAAGCAGTAGGAGCAAGTTTGCTGGGAGTATTAATTGCTTTTACTGTATTAGCCATGCGAGATAGCGCCCCAGAATCAATTATTTAGCCATCTATGCCATTTATAGCGCTCATTTTTCAAATATACCTACACGCCATACATATACATCCGTACATCTAGCTCAATTGTACATCTAGCTCAATTACAGGAAGAATCGTAATGACAGGGACAAGTATTGCTCGCCAGAATCAAAACCTAACTGAAGTAATAAAAAGCTATTACCAACTAACAAAACCGCGAATTATACCTTTACTATTGATCACCACCGCAGCATCAATGTGGATCGCCTCTGATGGTAGAGTAGATCCTTTCTTACTACTAATAACTTTATTAGGTGGAACATTGGCAGCAGCCTCGGCACAGGTGATGAACTGTATCTACGACCAAGATATTGACTACACCATGACGCGGACTCGCAAACGCCCGATTCCTTCAGGTAAAGTACAACCTCGTCATGCTCTAATTTTTGCCATTGTTTTAGGAGTATTATCTTTTTCCCTGCTAACAATCTTCGCTAATCTATTGGCTGCACTGTTAGCCATGTCGGGTATTATCTTCTATATGTTGATCTACACCCACTGGCTCAAGCGACACACGACTCAAAACATTGTGATTGGCGGTGCAGCAGGTTCAATCCCCCCTTTAGTAGGTTGGGCTGCGGTAACAGGAGATTTGAGTTTAACTCCCTGGCTATTATTTGCCATAATTTTCCTTTGGACTCCTCCCCATTTTTGGGCTTTGGCATTAATGATCAAAGAAGACTACGCCGAAGTTGATATTCCCATGTTACCTGTTGTTGAAGGGGAAGAAGCCACCGTTAAGCAAATCTGGGTATATAGTTTATTAGTAGTTCCCTGTAGTTTATTGTTGATGTACCCATTTGGTAACTTAGGAATTATTTATGGCGCGATCGCATTTTACCTGGGATCTAAGTTTCTCTATAAAGCCTGGAAATTAAAACAAGACCCCACTAGCAATCAATTAGCGCGGGAAATGTTCAAGTATTCCATTTTCTACATGATGCTCTTATCCGTAGGCATGATTGTTGATACTTTACCGATCACACAAAGGGTGATGGGAATGATATTTACCTGCGGTGCTTGAGTAATCACTGAATAATTTTGTGGACAAAGAAAACAGAAGAGGCAAAGAAAAATGTGAACTTTTTACGAGCCTCTTTCCTCTTTATTTATTTATTTTTATTTATTAATTATATTTACAGCGTTTTTCACGTTAGTAGACCACAGTTATTAGAATGATTAGAAAAGGCTTAAAGCTTATGGCTTATAGCTTAGAGCTGCGAGTTAATTAAGAGCGTAGTCTATTCAATTGGAAACGGCTGTATGTTAGAGTCTGCCGAAATTGTTCTACAAAAATATACTAGTAAAGATATTCCTTTACTATTTGAAGCTGTTAAGGTTTCAGTAGATCGTGTTTATCCTTGGCTACCTTGGTGTCATCCTAACTATACAATTGCCGAAACTGAAGCCTGGATAAAAACAAGACCTCAACGTTGGAATGAGGGTAAAGAATTTGGTTTTAGTATACGCGATCGCCAAGGTATCATAGTCGGCGGTTGTGGCATAGGTATTGGATTATCGTCTTGGTTTGGTAATCTAGGTTACTGGTTAAGAACTGGATATACAGGAAAAGGATATGCAACAAAAGCAACAAAGCTATTAGCTAGGTTTGGGGTTCAACAGTTGCAATTAAAACGTATTGAAATTATAGCTTCAGTAGAGAATATTAATAGTCAGCGTGTTGCAGAAAGAGCAGGTGCTTGTAGGGAAGGAATAAGTAGAAACAGGCTATTAATCCATGACAAATTTCATGATGCCGTAGTCTATTCTTTTATTCCAAACGACTTTGGCGTTGAGTAATCTGGTTAAAACTAGTTTAAATTTAGTTAGTGGTACTATGACTGATTATTGTTAAACAGTTAAAAAAATATTGGATCGCTATTTTATCCAGGGCAGTATTAGTGTATATGTAGTAATACGGACAAATTAAAGTATTTATTTATGCTTTCCTTGCAAAATCCCCAGACCTCCGAGCAATCCCAGCTAGCCCAGACTAATCGTATTTTGCTAGTCGAAGATGAAGACTTAATCAGAGATATGGTTACCGTAGCTCTAGAAGAAGAAGGTTACGAAGTTCATTCTGCCAGCAATGGTAGGGCTGCTTTAAACATTCTCCAAAGCCCAGATTTTAGCCGAGATAAATTGGCTCCAGACTTAATCATTCTGGACTTAATGTTGCCAGAGGTAAACGGATTAGATATCTGTCGTCTGCTACGCTATCAAGGAGACTTTACGCCAATATTGGTAATTAGCGCCAAAAGCAGCGAAACAGACCGCGTATTGGGTCTAGAAGTAGGAGCAGATGACTATTTAACTAAACCTTTTAGTATGAGAGAATTAATTGCTCGCTGTCGGGCATTAATACGTCGTCAGGGCTACACTACCATTTCATCTCCCAGTTCAGTCCAAAAGTATCGTGATATTAGTCTGTTCCCCCAAGAATGTCGTGTCACAGTCAGGGACGTTGAAGTCAATTTGTCCCCTAAAGAATTTCGGTTGTTGGAATTATTTATGAGCTATCCCCGTCGAGTTTGGTCAAGAGAACAGCTAATTGAGCAAGTTTGGGGGCTAGATTTTTTGGGGGATACCAAAACCGTTGATGTTCACATCCGCTGGTTGCGAGAAAAACTAGAGTTAGAACCAAGTCAGCCAGAATATTTAATCACAGTTAGAGGTTTCGGCTATCGTTTTGGCTAAAACCTTTTTTTATGAGCAATTTTTTTTGTTATCCAAGTGTTTGTCCCTAGCTACTGTTGAACCCAAGGACTGATAGCTTTATAATCACCAAGATTGATCGCCAAACAACTAAATTTATAAATTTAATTGATGCCAGTTGTAAAATTGACTAGAGTTACCTCAGTATCAATTGAGCAACTATTTTTTTGTGACAATTTTTAGTTTTTTTTTAGGGCTGCTGCTTGGTCTAGGAATCTATGCAAGTCAGCAATATAGATTTAACCAACAGTTAAAGAAAACCCTTCGCTCCTATGTGGGGAATAAAAATGAAGATGTATCTTTGCCCTTGCAATCTTTAATTCGTTTAGAATTAACCGAACTTAATCGCCAGCGTCAACAGCTCGAACAGGATAAACAAGCTTGGCAAGAGCTAATTGAGCAAGCTCCGATTGGCTACTTGCAGGTAGATGCCGACAATCAGCTTTTAGGCTGTAACCAAACGGCAAAAGATTTGCTCCACATCGATTCTCAACGATCGCTGCGAGTGCGTTTACTACTGGAGTTAGTCCGTTCCTACGATCTCGATCAGCTAATTGAATTAACTCGCAATTCTCAACGTTCTCAGACCAAAGAATGGATTTTTTATTTCACTCGTTACGTCTCGCCTCAACAACCAGAGTTGCCAACAAATAGCGCCCAACCGCTACAGAAAATAGTGGAATCGATCGCCCTTAAAGGATCGGGATTTCCCTTGCCAAAACAGCAGGTAGGAGTATTTATCGAAAACCGTCAACCTTTGCTGGAATTATCCCAGTCTCGGGATCGCACTTTTGCCGATCTCACCCATGAACTACGCACTCCCCTAACATCAATCTCTCTGGTCGCAGAGAATTTGCTCCGACGCTTACAAGATCCTGAACGTCGCTGGGTCGAGCAAATGCGACAAGAAACCAATCGGCTGATTGAATTAGTCCAAGAGTGGTTAGATTTAACTCAGCTTCAGGCGACACCAAATCAAGCTTTAAAATACGAAACGTTCAGACTAGACGATTTAGTGGAGTCAGTGTGGCAAACCCTAGAACCTATCGCCAAACGCAAGGAAGTAACTCTAGCTTATAACGGCGATCGCCAGATGAGCATTTGCGCTGATCGTTCTCGTTTAATTCAAGTTTTTCTCAATCTATTAGATAATGCCATCAAGCACAATTCAATCGGCAAACAAATCTTAATTCAAGTATCCGAGTCGTCAACACAACCTAATCTTAAAAATCAAATTAAGATTGATATAATTGATTCGGGTACAGGGTTTAATAATTCAGACATTCCCTTCATCTTTGAAAGACTCTATCGAGGAGATAAATCTCGTACCAGAGAACCAAGTAATTCTACTGATGGGAGCGGATTAGGACTGGCTATTGTCGAGCAAATTGTTCGCGCTCATGGCGGTACAATTTCTGCTAAGAATCATCCCCTCAGAGGTGGAGCATGGGTGGAAATTTTGCTACCTACGGATAAAGCAAAAAACTCCTAATTTCGTTTAGTTAATTTGAATACATTTGAGCTATTAAGTTTAAACAGTTTAAACTTATTTTGCTATTGATTTGCGATTAATAATTAATACCCATTTAAATGGTATAAAATATATAAAACGCACTTTAAATTATTTGTTTATTACATTTCTTTGAATATATACGCAGCTATTGCTGCTTAACTTTTTTTTCCGAACCATTGATAAATACATACACATAATAATGTAAGTTTAGTGACTTTTACTCCCGATGCTAATTCTTCAGAAGCAAATCAATTAGAGCGTTCTCTGAGGAAGGTTCAGCAAGAAGTACTGCGAATGGGTACTTTGGTTGAACAGTCATTTCGCCTTAGCCACCAATCCTTATTCGAGGCGGATCTTGATGCGATTCCTAAATTGCTGGTTTTAGAAAAGCAAATTGACATTTACTACCGCCAAATAGAGTCTGACTGCGCCACCTTAATGACCCTTCAAGCACCTGTAGCCCAAGACTTAAGAATGCTTAGTGCTTTTATACAGTTGGTACGAGATCTCGAAAGGATCGGCGACTACGCCCAAGACCTAAGCGAAATGGCTGTAAAGCTCATCAAATACCCACCTCAGTCGATTTTGCCTGAAATTGCCCAAATGTCAGAACATGCTCAACTAATGCTCGCCACTAGCTTGGTAGCTTTAGCAGACTTAGATGGGAGTTCAGGGGGTAGAGTTAAAGAATATGATGATATTGTTGATGATGCTCACGATCGCATTTACAATGCGATCGCAATGCAAAAAAATGTGCCAGGGGTAGTCGAACCAGTTTTACTTTTAGGCTTGATTATCCGTCATTTAGAAAGAATGGCAGACCACGCTACCAATATTAGTCAGCGTGTTACCTACATTGTTACGGGCAAGAGAAACTAGTTTACTAGTTCTTCCTCAAGTCAAAAGTTAGAAGTACGGACGCACGATCATTCGCCCGTGCAAAAGTCCGATTGAAATCTTTGCTTTTATATATTTATATATTATATATAGACAAGACAATTTTTTAACAGCAGCAGATGTCCATTTAAGCTGATTAATTGTCTTGTCTTAACCCCAGCTTTAAATTAATTTAACCGCTTGATTAAATTATTCTTATAATATAGATAGATTGAAATCTAAAGCTATAAGTAGAACCTTCCCTGGATTCCTAATATTACTATTTCAGGTGTCAAGGTCTTGTTAATCTCAGCGTTACAATAAAATAGACTAAGTAAAATTATCGATTAGGGGTGTGCGGTCAATAAAATGTCACGATATACAGTTAATTGATCTGGGGGTTGTTTATACTAATCACATAAGCCAGTTAAGATTTTTCTTGTGACAAAATCAAACTGTCGAAAATACTACAAAAACGTAGCTTATTTACATTTTAGGTGTGTGAGGATACATATGATTAGATTATTTTGGCAAGCGGCTAAAGTTGCTCCAGTTTTATTTGCAGCCTGTTTATTTTCCGCCAACAGTGCTTCAGCACAAAGTGTTCCTGCGGACAAAGAAGCAGTCAATCAAACTTTAGAACAAATTAATAACTATCAACAATTAAATCAAAACAATCAGTCTCAGGTAACAAACGTCAATCAATTAAGAGACGTTTCCCCTACTGATTGGGCATACGAAGCATTGCGCAGTCTAGTTGACCGTTACGGCTGTATTGCTGGTTTTCCTAACCAAACTTACCGTGGCGACCAAGCCTTGACTCGTTATGAATTTGCTGCTGGTTTAAATTCCTGCTTAAATCAAATTGAACGTTTGATTGCTAGCAATTCAAGTAGTGTCGATCAAGAACAGCTAGATACTATCAACCGTCTGCAACAAGAGTTTGAAGCGGAACTAGCTACTCTTGGCGGTAGAGTTGACGAGATTGAAAGCCGTACTGCGGTATTAGAAGATAGCCAGTTTTCTACTACTACTAAACTTAAAGGTGAAGCTATTTTCTCCGTTTCCGATGCCTTCGGCGATGTTGCTGATAATGATGGTGTTGAAGACAATAGCGATGAAAATGACTTACAAACTACCTTGAGCAATCGCGTTCGTCTAAACTTTGACACTAGTTTCACAGGTAAAGACCGTTTGAGAGCTAGGCTTCAAGCTGGAAACATAACTGAGTATGACAACGATGCGACTGGCACAAATTCCACTCGCCTTGGTTATGAAAATAACAATGATAATAATATCGAAATTGCCGACTTGCACTACCGTTTCCCTGTAGGTGAAAAAGCTAATGTTTGGGTTGGAACTGAAGGGTTAGACCTAGATGATGTTTTCAATGTCAACAACCCTCAGCTTGAAGATAGCGGTACAGGTGCTTTAACTCGCTTTAACCGTTATAACCCACTACTTTTCCGTGGTGTTGAAGGTGCTGGTGCTGGTGTCAACTTAGATATCATTGAAGATAAGGTAGGGGTTAACGTTGCATATCTAACTGATAATGCCAGTGATTCGTCACAAGGGGAAGGTTTATTCAACGGCTCATATAATGCTGGCGCACAGCTAGAGTTTGCTCCATTTGAAGCTTTACAACTAACTGCAACCTATGTTCGTGACTATCAGAGTGGTAGCACAGTGGATGATGATGGTGATGTAGTAGGTGCTGTTAATTATGGCGGTGGCACTGTTAGTGGGGCGGTAGTTCAGCCCTTTGGTGCAGGTGTTGCTAGTAAGGCTGATAAGTTTGGTCTAGGTGCTAGTTTCAACGTTGGCGAAAAAATTGCTTTAGGTGCCTTTGGTGGTTATGCTAATGCTGACAGTTTAGGTGCTGGAGACGATCAGTCTGGTGATATTTGGACATGGGGTGCTAACGCATCTCTACTTGACTTAGTTAAAGAAGGTTCTGTACTATCCATTGCAGGTGGTATGCTGCCTAGATTCACTTCTGATGATGTAGCAGAAGACGAAGACACGTCTTACTTAGTTGAAGCACTTTACAAGTTCCCTCTGAGCGACAACATTTCTATCACTCCTGGTGCATATGCTGTGTTTAACGCTAACCATGACACCACCAATGACACTGTTTATGTAGGTGTAGTTCGTACTACCTTTGAATTCTAAATTGAAATTCTAGAATTTAGATTCAATTTACTTCCATTTGAGGCAAGGTTAATCAACCTTGCCTTTTTTCATATCGGGTTATGCAAATAGTACTAAATCCATTTCATATAGGTTACTTAAAAAATTGTTAATTTTTTGTTAACCTGTTCTTGATATATAAGTAAACAAAACAAGCTAAATTAATGTAGCTATTAAAACAAAAATCCTTGTTTGCTAAAATTTTTCTTTAATAGTTGGTTGTTCAATAAATATTAATTCACCTAATCTAGCAATTACCAGCAATTTATATATGGTGTCTACAGTTTTTTTTAAACGTCAAGCTTTTTTTGCTCCTTTTCTAGCCCTAACTTTGAGTCTTACTGCCTGTGGTGGCACTGGCACTCAAACCCAGACTCAGGCTCCTAACCAAACTGATGATGGTGATAGTGCTCAGTCTGTATCTTTAACTGGTGCTGGGGCAAGCTTTCCTGCTCCTTTATATCAAAAATGGTTTTCTGAATATAATAAACAAAATCCTAATGTTCAAGTTTCTTATCAATCCGTTGGTAGCGGTGCGGGAGTAGAACAGTTTACCCAGGGTACAGTAGACTTTGGGGCTAGCGATGTGGCGATGGATGACGAAGAAATGGCTGCGGTAGAAAGAGGGGTGGCATTATTACCCATGACCGCAGGAAGTATTGTTTTAGCTTATAACTTACCAGATGTGACTGGGCTTAAACTTTCGCGTCAAGTATATGCCGATATACTACTGGGTAAAATTACAAAATGGAATGATCCAGCGATCGCCAAAATCAATCCTGATGCTACACTACCAGATACTGACATTACCGTAGTTTATCGTTCTGATGGGAGTGGTACTACTGGAGTATTTACCAAGCATCTAAGCGCAATTAGCCCTGAATGGTCTGAAAAAGTTGGTGAAGGTAAAACCGTAGAATGGCCGACAGGCGTGGGCGCTAAGGGGAATGAAGGCGTGACGGCACAGATTCTGCAAACCGAAGGTTCTTTGGGTTACATTGAATACGGTTATGCTAAACAGCAAGATATTGCCACAGCAACTTTAGAAAATAAAGCAGGTCAATATATCGCTCCTTCTAGCGAAACTGCGGCTGGGGCTTTGAGTGCAGCAACTTTACCTGAAAACTTAAGAGCATTTATTGCCGATCCCGAAGGACAAAATTCTTATCCCATTGTGACCTATACTTGGCTGCTAGCATATCAGAATTATGACGATCCTAATAAACTTAAAGCTTTGAAAGATGTAGTAAACTGGTCACTAACTGATGGACAGGCTTTTGCTGATGAACTAGGCTATATTCCTTTACCTCCAACTGTTGTGGAGAAAGTTCAGGCAAAATTAAAGACAATTCAAAGCAAGTAAAGCCTCAAGCTGCTCAAGCAAAAAAAACTGTTGAGGTTGTCTATTACCCATTGCTAAACTAATTTTCCCTGTCAGTCATGATGGGGAATTTTTGTGTTGAATTTCTACTTTTGCTTAGAAGTCTTATTATGGAGATAGTTAATAGTCGATCTGGCTACTGGCTATTTATAGATTATCGGCTCTGGACTAATAAATTGCGATCGCTATATGCACAGATATTTACAGCGAAACTGTATAAATTTTGTAGTGATGCGATCCCGAGCGTGATTACCCTATCATTAGAAGTCAATTATTTTTAAACAGCATAATCAATCAACCCGATGTCAGAAAAACAATTATTATTGGTAGACGATGAGCCAGGAATTAGAGAATCAGTCCAGGCTTATTTAGAGGATACTGAAGGCTGGAATGTTACCGCAGCTAGCACTGCTGATGAGGCGTGGCAAAATATTGAATCTCAGACTCCAGATTTGATTATTTCCGATATTATGATGCCAGAAGTTAATGGCTATCAATTCCTCGCCAAACTACGAGAAGATCCACGCTATCGTTCTATTCCTGTAGTTTTTCTGACTGCTAGAGGTATGACCAGCGATCGCATTCAAGGATATGAGTCTGGGTGTGATGCTTATCTATCCAAACCTTTCGATCCCGAAGAATTAGAAGCGATCGTCAAAAATCTGCTGTCTAAAACCCCCATCAGTAGCGGTAATGGCGATAGTAGTGCTGAATTAGAAAAAATCACCAAAGAATTAGTCGAAATCAAAGCCAAGTTAGACGATAAGTTAGGGGGAGGAGGTGGAATTAACGTAACTCCTCCTCCCATCAAAATAGACTTAACCCCACGGGAACAAAGCGTTTTGGATCTAGTAGCACAGGGCTTAATGAATAAAGAAATTGCTCGCGAGTTAAGCACTAGCGTCAGAAACGTCGAAAAATATGTCAGTCGTTTGTTTGGCAAGACAGGTACTAATAGCCGTACTGAACTTGTGCGTTTTGCCCTACAGCATGGTTTAACTCAATGAGCAAAAATAGACAATTGCTAATTATTTGATGTTATAAAACTAAGTTATATATAACAAAATTGCTATAAATTGAAAATTCCAACATGATAGCTCATACTACTTACTTTGAGATGTTGACGACAAAATATTTAGGCGCATTTTTTCCCGCGATCGCTTTGGATAGTCTCTTTTCCACTCAGGGGATAATGGTGATGCTTTTGGTGGCTTATGCAGGGGCAATGTGGATGTTTCTCAGCAGCGCACCGAAAGTATATACGGTTATGGTATCAGACTTGCAAAATGCCCAGCGGTTTTATGAGGGATTGTTAGATTTGCCCGCAGCGGATGTACCCTTGCACTATTATTATAATTATGAACAGACGATGGGAGCAGGAGGGCTCGACCCCTTGTATATGTCGGCAACTCCTGGTAATACGAGTTTCAGCGGTGCAGATGGGCTTTGGTATCAATTGAGAAAAAATACCCAACTCCATATTATTGCAGGTGCTAGTGGTGGGTATAAAGAACGTCAACGCCATGTTTGTTTTGACCGCGACTGTTTGGAAGCTTTGTTGTTACGGGTGCAGTCTCGACGCTTAAAGTATAAAATTCGTCGAGATCAACCGTTAAATTTTTTGGTTAAAGATATCGACAATCAAACTATTGAAATGGCAGAAGTATCAAACTAAGCTTTAAAAGCTTTGTACCAATTAACAGTAGAATGTGAGTTTTGTTAGCCTGGATTATTTAGTTGACTAGACAGCAAGCTTAACTTATTTTTGGCTGCTGAATAAAGCTGTAAATCATCTTGATTAGCATCTAGCAATCTTTGATAAGTATTGTGGTCTAAATTAGTACGGATCAAGTCTAATTTTTCGTCTTGAGAAAGGTTGCGTTCAGAGGTTATATTTTTATGAACAGATTGGAACTGAAACAAGGGATAATATTTAGCGATCGCCTGACGATAAAGCTCCATTGATAAATCAAACTCGGCAACAATACCAACTATAGGTAACCAGTCTAAGCCATCTAAGGCTCGTTCTAATTCAGTTTTGTTGGGTTGAGAATTTAGCCAGGAAAATCTGTAGTTTTGAAAATTACGACAGGATCTATTTAGCGGTTGGTCTAGCTGATAGTTAAGATAGCCTGCAAAATCCTTTGATTGGGCTAGTTTGATACTTGCATTTAGAACCTGGCGATGCTTACGTTCGAAATTATATACTGACCAAAGACGAATAAGCGGATGACGCAGAAAAACAATTGGCAATACCAATGTATTATCTAAGCTAGGTAAGGGGAAAAGCGCCGTATGGGAAGAGAAAGCGGAGATATTTTGCTGCTCTAGCCAGTTTTGAACCAAATGAGAATTTGATTGCTGATTAATTTTGGGAAACTCAATTTTACTCCAGGCAGAGCCAAAATTTTGCTTTAAAATAACATCTACTGAAGTTCCCGCATTTTTAAACAAGTGATAGTGTGCCACAATTACATTCTGGGCAGGACACTGATTGGTTACTGAAGAAAATTGACGACTAATACTGTTCATGGATAATTGGTATGCATTTGTTGTTGACATATCATGAACCAACTTTACCTAAATCGTAAAGAAGCCCCAATGCTTCAAATCAAATCACTTGCCAAACGTATTTAGAAAAAACCATTGCAATACTAATTCCTAAGCTCAATCCAACTAATACTTGAAAGGGAGTATGTCCTAGTAACTCTTTTAACCTTTCTTCATTAAAATTGTGTTTCTCTTGGAATAGCTCATCAATTAGCTGATTAAGTATTTTTGCCTGCTTTCCTGCTGCCTGACGAACTCCTGCTGCGTCGTACATCACAATGATGGCAAATAGACAGGCGATCGCAAATTCTGCACTAGACCATCCCATAGTCAGACCAACACTAGTTGCTAAAGCACCGACTAAGGCGGAGTGAGCGCTGGGCATTCCTCCTGGAGCAAGTAAATAAGTCAGGTTGAGCTTACGGCTTCTAATTAAGTCAATGACTAACTTTAATCCCTGTGCCGTAATGCAGGCAATGAGTGCAACTATCAATATCTGGTTGTGTAAGATATCAGCAACTTCCTGCATGGTTGGTTTTCTTTGCCCTAAAATATTGTGTAATTAGATGTAATTAGCGATCGCGAGTTACGATGTAGTTAGCGATCGCTCTCAACGGCTCGGCTTGAATACCATAGTTAGATAGCTCAGCGATCGCACTATCAACCAGCTCTTGTGCTTTGAGTCGAGATTTTTCTAATCCCCACAAACTAGGATAAGTAGCTTTTTGCGCCTGTAAATCTTTACCTGCTGTTTTGCCTAACTGCTCGTCAGTGGCGGTAATATCTAAAATATCATCAATTATCTGAAAAGCTAGACCGATATTTTGCGCATAGCGAGATAGCCTTGCAATGTCTTCTGATTCGGCATTTGCTAAAATTGCTCCGCATACCACAGAAGCTTCTAATAATGCCCCAGTTTTATGGGTATGGATAAAGCTGAGGGTTTCTGCCGTAATATCCAATTTTCCTTCTGATTCTAAATCTAATACCTGTCCCCCAACTAAACCTGCTGCTCCCACAGTATGACCTAAAGCAGCCACTACTCGAATAATATTTTCGGGAGCGACATTATTGGTTTGAGTCGCCACATATTCAAACGCATAAGCTAATAAACCATCCCCCGCCAAAATCGCAATATCGTCCCCATACACTTTATGATTAGTCGGTTTGCCGCGACGAAAATCGTCATTGTCCATCGCGGGTAAATCATCATGAATTAAGGACATGGTGTGAATCATTTCTAAAGCACAGGCTGTAGGCATCGCCATTGCTTGAGTTCCCCCCATCAGGTCGCAGGTTGCCAAGCACAAAATAGGGCGTAGCCTTTTACCTCCCGCCAGTAAAGAATAGCGCATCGCTTCGTAGATTTTTTCGGGTCTGGCGATCGCAATTGATTGATCTAACGCTTGTTCAACTATAATCTGCTGCTGTTTTAAATAGTTGTTCAAGTCAAATATGGCAGGTGTTTCTGGCTCAGTTAGCTGTTTTTTGGCTTGTACCATATAAGAGTCAAATATAGTTGTTAATTCATGGTTTATTATCTCTTGCTTGGGTATTTTAACCAAATTTATTGAGGCTGCGGTCATCGCTGTTGAGTTTTGTTGAGCAAGAGTTCAAAACAATTTGGTAACTATCTTGATTGACTGTCTAATTAAAAAACTTACTTCGATAGTAAGGCAACATCTTTTATCCGAGCCATTATTGCTAGATATCTTGCTTGTTCGAAGTATTATCTTAATGATTTACTATGTTGTGATTAAAAATATCTGCTTCATCGTGAGCCAAATGTAATACAAATCTTGCGAGAACGAACAATCTTCTAAATATTCCAAATTAATTCTCACTTTATCTGGAAAAATCACCTGATCGTTATATTCAATCGGATTACTAACCTGAGCCAAAATTTCAGCTTCGTTTTTGTAAATTAGGGTGGCAGGACCAGTAATTCCAGGACGCAAACAGAGTAATCTTGACTGCTCACCTTGCAATTTATCTGCATAACCAGGAACATCAGGTCTTGGTCCAATTAAGCTCATCTGACCAACAAGCACGTTCCAAAATTGAGGTAGTTCATCTAACTTCCATCGTCGTAAATGGACACCAATAGGAGTAATCCTGGGATCTCCATGCAATGTAATTGTGCTAACTACTTCGGAACGAACAACCATCGTCCGAAACTTTTTAATACTAAAGATTTTTCCATTTCTACCAACTCTTTTTTGCTGAAATAAGATAGGAGTCCCTGATGTTATCCAGATTGCCAGAGCAATTATGCTCATTGGTAAAGCTAAAACCAGCAAAACTAGAGATGCTACGATTGAGTCAAATAGACGCTTTCCAATCAACCAGTACAAATATTGGTCTACATATTGAATTATGGGATGCTGAATTTTTTTTAAATGGTTATGTTTCACTTTTCTGTTTCACTGGAATAGTTGCTTTTTATAGTATAAAATTACTAAAAACTAAAAAAAATTGTCGAATAATTCTAACAAAACAGGGCTTTATGATATAAATCTTGATGGAGCTTTAAAATATTGTTTAAATCATAAGCTGACATATGTTCATGTCCTCTCTGTCCCATTAGCTTAGATTTTTGAGGATTATCTAAAATCCAGTTCATTGCCGCAGCAATTTCTTCAATATCTCCTACTTGGACTAATAGACCACGATTGTCTAACAGCAAATCTCTGATTCCTCGGATATCCGTACCAATCACGGGAGTCTCCAGACAAAAAGATTCCATGATACATCTGGGCAGCCCTTCTCGTTCTGACACCAATAAAGTAGCAACTGAAGCACAGATCAAAGCGGGAATATCTTGGCGGTAACCTAGCAAATGTACCTGTTTTTCAACTCCCAGTTCAATGGCTAATTGTTGAGTTGCATCCATCAACGGCTTTGGTCCAGAGCCAGCAATAACTAAGTGAATTTCTGATTTTCCTAGGCGAGCTAATGCTCTCACCATGTCTGTGTGACGTTTATTAAGAGTAAATTCTGCTATGGTCAAAAATATTTGGTCGTTAGGTGCTAGTTGCAGTTCTTGACGCACCTTTGATATATCAGTTTCTGAAACGTTGTGGCGATTATAGTAATTAAGTTCAACTCCTATACCTGGCATGTAAACAATTTGTTCTGACCTAACCAGTTGAAAGCGCTTGGCTGAATGTTCATCGTCACGATTAATCACTACTAAATAATCAGTCCAAGCACCTCCTAGTTTTTCTAAACTTAAAAACAAGGCATTTTTAAGCGGATTTCCGCCTGAATGGAAATGAAAACCGTGAGCAGTATAAATTACTTTTGTTTTGTTTTGTTTTCTTAAATTGTTGAGAGTATATCTAGTAATAAAAGCAGCTATTGGCGTGTGTACGTGAACTAGATCGTATTGCTCTTGTGCCACTACTGCGCGAATTGTTTGCGGAGCAAGAAATAAATTTTTTAGTTCTAGAGGATTGCGTGAAAACTCTATATCCCAAACTCGATCAAAAGTTTTGACGCACTGAGGACAAGCTGAAACTTTAGAAGCCATTGCATCTACTTGCCAGCCCTGACTACGAAAGTAATCCGCAAATGGAAAAAGAAAGTCTCTAAATACACTTGAGACTGTGGCAACCATTAAAAGCTTTGGCATAATTATTTTTTAATTTATTATTTATTATTTGCTAGGAATAATTAAAATATTTAATATAGTTAAAGTTAATTAGGTAGATGTTTGACTACCTGACATAATTATCTCAGCAAAGATGATTGAGATAATTTAAAATACCTAAACTTTAAAATTCTGTTCTAATTCTTTGCGAAATTTTGTCTGACAGCTATTGCATGATTAAGATTAAGAAGTAGCATCAGGACAAAGCTGCGATCGCTTCTAGTTTTTCTAATGCTGAAGCAGAATCACTGACAAAAATTTGGCTCAAATCTGCTTGATAATAATGTCAAATCAAATAGATTAGTTTTCCTTACACTCTTTACGCGGAAAAAACATGATATCTTATAATTAACTAGATAAATTTTTGTTACACTCGATACAAAACTAAGAAAAATTAAATTAGAGAAATAAAATTTATGACTAATAAGAAAACTGTCATTTCCCCCTCGATTTTATCCGCAGACTTTAGTCGTCTTGGTGAAGAAATTGAAGCCATCGATAAAGCAGGCGCAGATTGGATTCATATTGATGTTATGGACGGTAGATTTGTGCCTAACATCACGATTGGTCCAATGATTGTTCAAGCCGTCCGCCCTCATACAACTAAGCCCCTTGACGTTCACTTGATGATCGTCGAACCAGAAAAGTACGTTGAAGATTTTGCCAAGGCAGGTGCAGATATTATCTCTGTTCATGCAGAGCATAATGCCTCTCCCCATTTACACCGCACTCTGGGTCAAATTCGTGAGTTAGGGAAGCAGGCTGGTGTAGTCTTAAATCCTGGCACACCATTATCTTTCATTGAATATGTGTTACCTTTGTGTGACCTCATTTTAATTATGAGCGTTAACCCTGGTTTTGGTGGTCAAAGCTTTATTGAAGAGATGGTAGGGAAAGTAGCTAGCCTCCGTAAGATGTGCGATCAAAGAGGACTAGACCCCTGGATTGAAGTTGATGGGGGACTAAAACCCAATAATACTTGGCAGGTATTGGAAGCAGGTGCTAATGCGATCGTCGCTGGATCGGCAGTCTTTAAAGCCCCAGATTACGCTGAAGCAATCGAAGGTATTCGCAATAGCAAGCGCTCTCAACCTGAATTAGCTACTGCACAGTAAGGTTAATTGGTTTGGTATATAGGTATCTAAAAGCGAAAAAAGATTCATGGTTGACAGTGAATCTTTTTTGTTGGCAACAAAGCTCTAGCTTATTTGCTTAAACCACAGTGCTATTTAGAGAATACCGACCATATGTAAAGGGCCACTACCGCTTAGTAACTCAACCAATAAACCAATAAAGCCCAACATTGCTAGGCGACCATTCCAAACTTCCGCAGCGGTGGTTAAACCCCACTGCCACTTTTCTTGGGGATACATTTTCATATTTTTCTTAGGATGAATCACATCAGCAAAAGAGCAAGGGCGATCATCTAGAGAATCAACGACAATATGGGCTAAAGAATCGATAAAGTTAGGATGAACATTTAAGGCAGGAACGCGGTGAAAATTTTCAATTCCTGCTTTTTCGGCTACTTCGCGGTATTCAATATCGATCTCTTGTAAAGTTTCAATATGTTCAGAAACAAAACTGATTGGTACTACTGCTAAATCTTTGATACCTTTGGCTCCTAACTCTTTAAGAGCATCATCGGTATAAGGTTGTAGCCATTCTACAGGACCAACTTTACTTTGATATGCCAAAGTGTAGTGATTGGTGCGACCAAGAGTTTCCATGATCAGGCGAGTACATTCCTCAATTTGCTCTTTATAGGGGTCGCCTGCTTCTTCTACATAGCTGACGGGAACACCATGAGCGCTAAAAAATATGTGAGCTTGATGAGGATTAGGAAATTTATCTAACTCTTGACCAATGAGATCTGCCATGGAGCGCAAGTAGCCAGGATTGTCATACCAAGAAGGGACTAGGGTGTAATCCACATCTTTTAAGGAGGGGTCTTCTGACCACATTTCTTCTAAAACCCGAAAGCTCGAACCGCTGGTGCTGATAGAAAATTGTGGATATAAGGGTAAAACAACTACTTCTTTGATGCCGTCATTTTTAATTTGCGCGATCGCTTCTTCGGTAAAAGGATGCCAGTAGCGCATACCTATATAGATTTTGGCATCTTGTCCCATTTCTTTAAGCTTGTCTTGTAAAGCTTTGGCTTGGGCTTCGGTGATTTCTCTCAGTGGCGAACCACCACCAATTTCTAGATAGTTTTCCTGAGATGTTTTGGCTCTTAGGGTAGAAATTAACCAGGCTAAAGGCTTTTGCAATGCTTTAACAGGCAATCTAATAATCTCAGGATCGGAAAACAAATTATATAAAAAAGGACGGACATCTTCGATTTTATCCGGTCCGCCTAAGTTGAGCAGCAAGACTCCAATACGACCCATAATTCTTATAGCTTAATTTTAATTTTCAATTTCTTTACCAATTTTAACAATATATCTTTTCTTTATGATCTACTGTTCGCAGTATACAGAACTTAACTGATTTAATACCCATATCTTTAGGTGCTTATATTGTGGCAAAATTTTAGTTTAAATGAGAGAGAAAAAGTGAGATGAAAGAAATTTCTTTAGATGCCCAGGTTTTTTGTCTTGATGGTGAATGTGGTAAGTCAAGTCATGTAATTATCGAGCAAAATAGCCAAAGAGTAACTCACTTGGTCGTAAATAATTCTCATCTTCTAGAGTCTCATAAATATTTGGTATTAATTGAATATGTGGTCAAAACTAGTTCAGAATCAATTCAGTTGAGCTGCACTAAAGATGAACTAGCCCTAATGCCCCCATTTACAGAAATGCATTTTTTTAATCCTACTACGTCTAAATATGAACCCTTGAAAAATTTTGACGAAGCAGCAATTTTTAACAGTAGCTCTTATTTGATGTGGTCTGATACATCTTTGAGTGGAGATGTTCTACCTACACCCATAGAAGAAAAATTAATTCCAGCAGGAACAATAGCGGTGCATCGGGGTGCATCCATCGAAGCTACCGATGGTCATATTGGACGAGTCGAAGAATTTTTAATCGATCCAGAACAACATCTTACTCATTTAGTACTGCAAGAAGGACATTTGTGGCACAAAAAAGAGTTGACCCTACCTATGTCGGCGATCGCTCGGATGGATGAGGATTATATTTATTTAAATCTAGACAAAGAGACGGTTAAGTCTCTCCATAGCTCTCCTAATTAGACCATTTAATAGACTTGTATTAGTCTTTAGGTCTTACAAGCTTAAAGCTTAAAATAAAACTAGCTAATCTGAACGAAAGCTAATTCACATCTAACATATCGCTGTCTTTTATTTTTAGATCATTTCATCATTTCTATGATTAACTTATTAGAGCCAAATTTAGTTTTAGGCGGTACTATTTTTGATTTAACTCCTGTTACGCTGCAAAAACACAATATTAAAGGACTTATTTTAGATGTAGACGAAACCCTTGTTCCTTTCAAACAAAAAGAAACAAGCAGAGAACTACAGCAATGGATCTCACAAATTAGGCTCACTACCCCCATTTGGCTAGTGAGCAATAATATTAGTCACTCTCGCATTGGCAATATTGCTCAGTCTGTAGATCTGCCCTTTATCTCCGCTGCCAAAAAGCCTTCTCGTCGCAAGCTTCAGCAGGCAGCAACAGCTATGGATTTACCGATAGAACACGTAGCAATGGTGGGAGATCGCCTTTTTACTGATGTTTTGGCGGGCAATCGCCTAGGAATGTTTACTATTTTAGTTGAACCAATAATCGACCCACTCGTGGCAGTCCGTTCTCATCCCATCCGCGATTTTGAAATTTGGCTATCACAATTGCTTGGGGTATCCTTGGCAAAAAAATAGTTAAGAGCGATCAAGCGTTTCAGTTTAACAGTCACAAGTGTAAAGATTTTGCCCACCAAAACTAACCTAACTAACCTGAGTTCGGGTTAAGCAGATTAATTGGTGGAGATAGCTGTAAGCTAATAGCTAATAGCTAATAGCTTTTGAGATAGTTTGGATGCAACTCTACTATGAAAGAAGAACGGAAAATAGTATTTTTTAAATACCTTCAAAATAAGGATTTGGGCTAATCCCGAACTCAGGTTAACTAAGATCACTACCCAGGCTGATAGGCAGGAAAATTAGTATAGCCTTCTGCACCAGGAGAATACCAAACACTCATCTCGGCATCAGGATTAAGTTCCCAATTGTGGGCAAAACGAGCTGCTAAATCAGGATTGCTGATATAAGGTCTACCAAAGGCAACGAGGTCTGCATCTCCAGAAGCGATCGCTTTTTCTGCATCCGTGCGATCATAACCGCAGTTACCAATTAAAGCTCCATCATAAATTTTTCTAAATTCTGCAATGGTCATTGGTTCGCCTAAGTCATGGAAGCCAAAAGCTAAACCATCTAGTAAGTGCAGATATGCTAATTGATAGCTGTTTAATTGCTGGGCGATATAAGTGAAAGATTCGCGGTAATCTGGTGAACCCATATCGTTAAAACTGCCATTAGGAGATAGCCTGATTCCAACCCTGCCTGCATCCCAAACAGTTAAGATTGCTTCAATCACTTCTTGTAAAAAACGATAGCGATTGGCAATACTGCCACCATATTGATCGGTGCGCTGATTGGTTTTGGACTGTAAAAATTCATCGATTAAATAGCCGTTGGCAGCATGTATCTCCACCCCATCAAAACCAGCCTCTTTAGCGTTAGCTGCCGCTTGACGATATTCTTCTACTACTAAAGGTATTTCAGCTGTTGCCAAAGCTCTAGGTGTTTCATAGGGCTTTTTGCCCTTAGAAGTATGCGCCTCGCCACCTTCAATTTTGATAGCGGAAGGAGCTATGGGTAGTTGATTATTGGGCTGAAAACTGCTGTGGGAAGCTCTCCCTGTATGCCACAGCTGCAAAAAGATTTTCGTTCCTTGTTGATGTACCGCATCTACCACCTGCTGCCATGCTTTAGTTTGCTCAGGAGTATAAATTCCTGGGCTATGAGTCCAGCCATAGCCCTGCTGAGAGATTGCAGTACCTTCAGAAATAATCAAGCCCGCACCTGCACGTTGAGCATAATACTTCGCCATTAAAGCGTTGGCTGTTCTCTCTTCACCCGCTCGTCCGCGAGTCATCGGAGCCATTACCATACGGTTTTTCAACGATAAATCTTTGAGCTGAAAAGAACTGAGGAGGTGAGGTACGTTGGTTATGGTTGTAGTCATAGTAAATAGATTGATCTAGTTGATCGGCTTGAGAATAAGAGTTTCCAGAATTTTAACGTTGGTAAGTTCCTATTAGTCTAGCTTGGGCTGTAATATAATCGGCGATCGCCTCCAGCAATTCCTCTCTACTTAATCCTGCCTGGAGTTCTAGGGAGCGATCGAGGGCATATAGCCAAAAATAATAGTGATGTACACCGTGTCCTGGTGGAGGAGCAGGTCCAGTATAACCCTTGCTGCCAGAGCTATTGAACCCTGCCGTAAACAAGTCTCCCCCAGCTTCTTCTATTTCAGTAATGTCGGCGGGAATATTGTAAACAACCCAGTGAGTAAATCCCCAAGGTAAAGGAGCATCAGGATCGTGACAAATTAAGGCTAATTTTTTAGTTTCGGGGGGTATTTTATTCCAGTTCAAGGCGGGAGATATATTTTCGCCCTCGCTGGTATAACGCTGGGGAATTTTGCCCCCAGGCGAAAATGCAGGACTACTAATTTCTAAATCTTGGAGTTTTAATTTCATCAAGACTGTCCTAACTACTAACTGCTAACTACTGGACTGCTGCTGATTTGGCAAATAATTCAATCGCCTTGGCATTAAAAGCGGGAATATCATCGGGGTTACGGCTAGATATTAAACCGTTATCTTCTACAACTTCGCGATCGACCCAATTAGCCCCTGCATTCTTAAGATCGGTTTTAAGGGAAGGCCAAGAGGTAAGATTTCGCCCTTTAACTACATCCGCCTCAATTAGAGTCCATAGTGCATGGCAGATAGCAGCAACGGGTTTGCCAGCATCAAAGAATGACTTGACGAACTGTACCGCTTTATCGTTAGTGCGTAACTGATCGGGATTGGCTACTCCGCCAGGAAGCAGCAAGGCATCATACTCAGCAGCTTGAGCCTTTTCTAAAGGAACATCTACCTCAAAAAAGTCTGCTCGATCAAAATGATTCCAGCCTTGAACGCGATCGCTATTAGGAGAAATAATCTGAACTTTCGCTCCTGCTGCTTCCAAAGCTTCTTTGGGCTTGGTTAATTCAACCTGTTCAAAACCATCAGCGACTAAAATGGCAATTTTGTGGTTATTTAATTCTTGTGACATGATTTTTACTTAATTATTTAATGCTTGATTGCTATAGTTCTTGCTTGGTAGGACGAATGATCATCTCATTAACATCAACATCCCCTGGTTGCTCAATCGCAAAAGTAATAGCACGGGCGATCGCATCAGCGTCAATTGCTATTCCGTATAGTTGTTCAGCCATCTTGGCTGCTTCGTCATCAGAAATAGTGCTAGTTAACTCAGTCGCCACTGCACCAGGCGATATATTTGTCGAACGGATTTTACCGTCTGATTCAAGCCTAATGCCTTCAGAAATTGCTTTAACAGCAAACTTGGTAGCACAGTAAACCGCACCGCCAGGAAATACTTTATGTCCTGCTACTGAAGAAAGATTGACAATATGACCTGATCCTTGTTGCAGCATGATTGGCATGACTGCAGCCACTCCGTAAAGTACCCCCTTGATATTCACATCGATCATTTTTTCCCACTCATCAACCTTCGTTGCTGCCAAAGGTGATAAAGGCATTAATCCCGCATTATTAACCAAAACATCTATTTTTCCATAAGCTTCTTTGGTTGCCTGAACTAATTGCTCTACCTCAGAGCGATCGCTAATGTCTGTTACCTGATATTTAGCGACACCACCTTCTTTTTCAACCTCAGCCACTAAATCTTTCAGGCGATCTTCTCTTCTGGCAGCTAACATTAACTTAGCGCCATTTTTGGCTAGCCGACGTGCTGTAGCTTCACCTAAACCACTGCTGGCTCCAGTAATAATTACTACTTTTTCTTTGATTTCAGACATAGATTTGCTTAATTGTTTGACTTAAAGTTATGGGCATTTTCTAACCTGCTTTAATATCTTCTGAAAGATTGGCAGAAATCTTGTCCAATATAAACATAGTAGACCAGTCGTCTAGTAACTAGTAAATGCTACTGACTAAAGTAGGTACAATAAATCTAACCAGAGGGGGATTTAAAAAAAAATTATTTGAATATAAGTTCAAAACCAAAAATTGTTAGGGTTGGATACAGGTACAATTGCCTGTAAGATTCTCAGTTGCGGAGGATAGTTGTTAACAGTGTTAAATACAAAACCAACGGAGCAAATTCAACAGCAAATAATAATCAATCGTCGTAGGTTAAGCTTTCAGAGACTTCTGCTATTGGTTTTAGTTTCTATTTTGATTCATGGTTTAGGGCTGTTGTTATTTGCTCGATTCGAACGCTTTAAGTCTGTTGGGGAAAAAAAAGCCGATCCAAAACCAATTGAATTTACAGTTGTGCCAGACGAGTCGGAAAAGATTGTTACTGAAGATAAAACAGATATAGCTAGCGATAATCAATCCCCTGTCTCTCAACCTGCACCACCAATAACTCCTACTCCTGCTCCCGCGCCACCACCGACTCCTGAACCTGCCCCTGCCCCTGCTCCTGCGCCACAAGCAATTCCTGCACCAACACCAACTGTTAAAAACCAAACACCAGTCTTATCAGGTGATGATACTCCAACTCCACAATCACAGACAGATCCCGCACCTGAACCTAAACCCGTAACTAAGCCATCAAAAAACGATTCAATAGCCACAAGCTTACCACCCAAAACCCCGTCTATCTCAGAGCCTGAAGTTCAGCCCAAGAAACCTACGGACACAAACGGTGTGAGTAAGAGTGCTAGTGATTTATTAGGAGGAGATTATGAAAAAACCCTTGCCAGTGGTGGAGATGCCTTTTTTAGTCCAGAGGCTCTTGAATACAACAGTGTTTTAAATCCAGAACAGTTAAAAGCTTTAAAAGGTATCGATCTAAGCCAATATCTTGCCGAAATGGAGGGGAAAGTAAAGCCTAACTGGAATCCTGCTTTTCGACAAGACGAGCGCACTACCGTTTTGACTTTCAATATTCAAAAAGATGGTCAAATTACTGGACTTCAAGTATCTCAAAGCTCTGGCTTAGATGAGGTAGATCGAGAAGCTCTAGAGGCGGTTCAAAACTCGGTTCCGTTCGCTCCTTTACCCGCCAATTTTCCTTTGGAGGATTTAGAAATTACATTTAGCTTTAATATTCATATCTATTGAAACGTGAGTTTAAATTGATGGAAACAATTTTGCAATTATTCAAAAGTGGTGGAGTAGTGATGTTCCCTTTGCTGGGACTTTCTATTTATGCCCTAGCAATTGTTTTAGAGCGATCGCTTTTCTGGTTCAAAACGTCTCAAAATCAAGATCGAGTAATTAAACAACTGCTTAATTTATATCGAGACGATCCTCAAGCAGCCAGTGTTATGCTTAAAAGACATTTAAACTTACCAATCGCCCGTATTTTTTTTGTCGCCTTATCTTTGGAGCGATCAACACCGCAAAAATTCAAGCTAGCTCTCGAAAGTGCTGCTCAAGCGGAAATTCCTGGTCTGAAGCGATTTAATAACTCCCTGGAGACAGTCATCGGTGTTGCACCCTTATTAGGCTTATTAGGGACAGTTTTGGGCTTGATTACTTCTTTATCTTCCTTGAAACTAGGAAACATTGAATCATCCCAAGCAGCAGGAGTTACGGGAGGAATTGGCGAAGCTTTAATTTCTACCGCAGCAGGTTTAGTTGTAGCGATCGCTACCTTGTTTTTTGCCAGCATCTTTCGTGGTTTATACCTTCAGCAAATTGCTCTGATTCAAGAAGTTGGCGGACAACTAGAACTCATTCATCTAGATCGACACGAATAATTGCTGATTACTAATTATTAGCTCATTGCTCATTGTTCATACTATGCACTTACCCGAAGAACCAGATTTACCCCCAAAAATTAATATTCTGCCGATGATCGACGTGATCTTCGCTATTTTGGTATTTTTTATCGTTTCTAGCCTCTATTTAACTCGCTCTGAAGGTCTACCCGTAAATCTTCCCCGTGCTAGTACTGCCGAGGTACAGAAAACTAAACAGATTACCATTAGCTTAGACAAACAAGGGAAGTTAACTGTAGACGGTAAATTGGCTCAACTTGAACAACTCCAGCCTGAAATTAAGAAACTAATGTCGGCTGACTCAAGTAATATGATCGCGATCATTAATGCGGATAGAGTTGTCGAATATGGTCAGGTCGTGGAAATTATGGATCGTCTACGACAAATCCCTAATCTCCAGTTAGCGATCGCCGCCAAGAAGAAAATCGACAACTAAAACCCTCACTAAACTAACTCTTACTAAGTAGGGTGATCGGATCTACTATTTGTTCATCGCTTAAACGAATTTCAAAATGGACATGAGAGCCAGTACTATTGCCAGTACTACCCATTTCCGCTATTTGTTCCCCTTGCTCGACTCGCTGACCAGGAATAACTAAATTTTGGTTATTGTGACCATAGTAGGTGACGCTGCCGTCTAAATGCTCTAGCTTAATTAAGTAACCGTAGCCATCATGCCACCCCGCATCAATTACTGTTCCTGATGCTGCTGCCAAAATAGGCGTGCCAACGGGAGCAGCAATGTCAATTCCCTGGTGCATTCTGCCCCAACGCCATCCATAGCCAGAAGTTATTATTCCTTGAGCAGGCCAGGCATAGCCTTCAAAGGCATTTGGTAGATATGCATCTGGGTTGGATAGAGGAGGCAGTTTTAAGGCCAGAGCATCTGGTTTGATTAGATTGGATTGAAGATTGCGCTGTGGTGAGAGTGAATTTAAGTTGGCTATAGCAGATGTTGACAGGGGATTAGATTTCGCTCTCGGTTTCGACTGTTGGTCAGTTAGGGAAACTAAATTAGCTGAATTTGTCCGCTCATTGGACTCTTGTTTTTGCCGATACTGCGCGCGCAGTTCGTCTATTTCTGCCCTGAGATTAGCAATGTAGGGATCTTCATCAGCAGATGAAATAACATTTGTTTTCTCGCTCTTTTTCTCCATCTTATTGAGATTAGACTGAGACGAGTTGTTAGAATTGCTGGTGGAAGTTAAATTAGCGATCGCCCGACTGCTAGAATTTAAAGCGTTATTTTGAACCTCTTGAGGGAGAATTTGAGGGGGAATTTGTAATTTCTGATCGACAAAAATAATATTCGAGTTAGAAATCCGATTAAGTTTGATTAGCTCATCACTGGATACTTGATGCTCACTAGCGATTTTAGTGATCGTATCTCCCTGCTGAACCTGATAAATCAGCAACGGTGTGGCTGGAGATTTTGCGTTTGCTAAATATGATTTTTGATGATTAGAGACAGGAGTTGCTTGTTCTAATTGGGATACAATTGTGCTAACTGGTTTAAGTTGCTCTGACTGCCTTGAGAAATCTGTTGATTGAGATTTAAACGGAAAAGCCAGCAAATTAAAAGTTTTGGGAACAAATGCTGGCTTCTGCTGTGGTTGAATATAATCGAAACTTGTTTGAGCACTGGATAATTCTTGCCCTAAGGGATTATTAAACTTTAGGGCATGAGTTGGTTGATGTAACCCAATTGTTTGCACCACCATTGTCGATGACATAAAGACACCTAGCTGAAAGTATTTATTATTAGCAAGTTTAACCATATCAATATCGGTGTCTGATTTTAAAGAGAATACAGCATGTTCTTGAGGCAGATTTAGCAAAGCCTAGGATATTTGTTCTGCTTTGCTAGTTTGCTAGTTAGTCGCCTCGATAATTACAGCTTGTTTTTAAAGTAAATTAATCTAAAACTAGATCCTAAACAAGTGTAGTACGGCTAAGATTACATTTATTTGGTCAAATTTTGGTTAATGTGTTAACTGTCTAATCGCTTCAAATAAGCCAACAGAGACGCTAACCGAAAGATTTAAACTCCGTACTTTTGGTTCTGCAATATCAATCCGAACTATTTCATGACAGACAGCAGTTACTTCTGGAGGCAAGCCCGCAGTTTCTTTACCAAACAAAAGCCAGTCGGTTTCTTGATACTGGCAATCAAGATAATTCTTTGTACCCCTAGCGCTAAAAGCAATCAGCCTTCCTCCTTTTTGCTGCTGTTCTTGCCAAAAAGCCGCTAAGTTTTCATGGTAGTGAAGTTTCACCAAAGGCCAATAATCCAAACCTGCTCGTTTAAGATAGCGATCGCTAATTTCAAATCCTAGAGGTGCGACCAGATGTAGCTCTGTTTTAGTAGCAGCGCAGCTACGGGCAATATTGCCTGTATTTGGAGGAATTTCGGGGTTAACGAGAACAACACGAACCATTTTCAATCAGCAGTGAACAAGGAACAGTAAGCAATTATTGGGCAATTAAGGCTGGTGGACAAACGGCATAGTCAAGATCTCGTTCTTGCTTGGCTATGTTTTGAATATCTTGTTGAATAATTTCGACAGGGGACATTCCCTGTTCGTGTAGTTTTAACCATTGCTGGGCTGTGTTGCCTTGGCGCAGAATTTTTTGTAAAGGAGAAAGAAAGCAGCTAAAACCACGTTTTTTAGCCAGGGGATAAACTTCGTCGTAAATTTCGCCAATCCAATCCCGAGCCAAAATCTTTCTGCCATCCTGCCAATGGCGCAGTTGGGCATCTAAACTAGAGCGCGCAGCTAGGACTTCATTTTCGTCAGCCAAAGCCATTAATTCTGCCTGTAAATCGTTGGTGGATAAATTACTTTGCTGTAGTGGATCGAGTCGAGGATTATCAATCATCTGCATGATTCTGGCTTCTAATAAAGCGGTAATTGCCAGTAAAGCGAGGGGATCGACTACTAGATCGCAAATTCTTAGTTCTAAACGGTTAAGATTATAAGGGCGGCGATCGCCATTGGGACGGACAGCACTCCAAAGATGACGCACGTTACGCATGGTTTTGGCGACTAGCTGCTCTTCTGTCCAACGAACAAAGTGACTATGACTTTCAAATAAAGGTACGTTTGGCGGAGTTTTAGGGAACATCTGCCATCTGGTTGAGTGACTCCCGGTTACTTTGCCGTCAATAAAGGGTGAAGAGGCGCTGAGGGCTAAATATAAAGGAGCTTCTACTCTAACTAAACGACAAGCCTGCATCAAAATTTCAGGATCATCGATGCCGATATTGATATGAATGCTAGCAGTGACAACATTAGTCCCGTAAGTTTGCTCAATATAATCATGATAAGGATTATTAGGGTCAGAACGCCAAAAGCGATCGCTACCTCCCAAAGACATGGTACTACCAGGAATTAAGGTGTAATCGCCCAAAGTCTGAAGATAGCTTCTTAAGGATTGTCTGGGCTTTAATAAGGCACACAGCAGGCGATCGTAGCCACAAAAAGGAGCGGTCGTATATTCGACGTTACGACTATCAGGCTCACGGACAAAACCATCTAAAGCTCGAACAATTTTATCTGACAAACCGACAATTTCCCCTGCTGGAGTGCCAGTATACATTTCAACTTCAAAGCCTTTAGATAATAAACTCATCTTGTTTTATAAAATATCGCGATCGCTACTGATAATCTCTCGATTTATTCTCTCTCAAATAACTTAACTAGAGAAACTTACTTAAGTAAGAACTAAAGATAAAAAATTCTCATCACGGCTAGCTATCTGTTATTACACCTATGATCAATAGTGTAAAGGATCACAGTTTCCCACAAATCTAAAGATTATATTGACTAAAATGTGGTTTTCTTAAGTTAATATATCAAGTCGCGTAATCAAGCAAAATTAAAAACAAGTTATTTATGGCTACACCTACACTTTTATCTAATCAAACCCCAAAAACTCAACACTATCAGACAAACCAGCAGGTTAAGTATCTTCATTTAGAAGCTGAAGTAGATATGCTGCTCCAGAAAATAAACGCTTTAATGCAGCGCAAACGGATAACTGAACTGACATCAAAAATATCCCCATAACTTAGATTAATTCAGCTTAATTCCCTGCACCTATTGATTTTGATGGAGATACTTAAGGAGATCGCTCTTATCCATCCCCTAGATTCTTCAATTATCTTAATTTTATAGGTGTCAAGGGTCAGCTTAAGATAATTAGACTGGAACTTAATTAAAGTTTAGACGCAAAAATTTCAGAAAGTAAATATGACCATGCATCCTCAATTAGCTCAAGCCTTAACTCGGAAAAATGCTCTTAAGGTGATTAGTGGCTTAAATAATTTTGATCGCCAACTTGTAACAACAGTAGTCAAAGCTGCCGAAGCTGGCGGTGCTACTTTTGTAGACATTGCTGCCCAACCTGAGTTAGTGGAGGTAATTCGCAAGTTAACTAACTTACCAATTTGTGTTTCTGCGGTTGAGCCTACCTTGTTTGTTAGTGCCGTCAACGCTGGTGCCGATCTGATTGAAATTGGCAATTTTGATAGTTTTTACGCCCAGGGCAGAAGGTTTGAAGCCGCTGAAGTTCTAGAATTGACTCAACAAACTCGTGCCTTGTTACCCAAAATAACTCTCTCGGTAACTGTTCCCCATATTCTGGCTTTAGATGAGCAGGTTCGACTAGCAGAACAGTTGGTTCAGGCTGGTGCTGATCTTATTCAAACCGAGGGAGGAACGAGTATTCAACCTAGCAACCCTGGGGTTAGAGGCTTAATTGAAAAAGCAGCCCCCACCTTGGCTGCTGCTCACAGTATTTCTCAGGCAGTAAGCATTCCTGTACTTTGTGCCTCTGGTTTATCAAGCGTCACCGTACCAATGGCGATCGCTGCTGGAGCATCAGGAGTTGGGGTTGGTTCAGCAATCAATCGGCTAAATAGTGAAGTGGCAATGGTAGCCGCTGTTCGTAGCTTGGTTGAAGCTCTATCCCGTAGCCAGGTATCAGTTTCCAATTAAGTTTTAAGTGCAACTTAGATTTCTAATAAACAGTCTTTAAGAGCATAAGCTACCTGTTCTTGTTCGGCTGGGGTAATACCAGGAAACATCGGCAAAGACAATACTTCAAGGGCAGCCTGTTCTACTGCGGGAAGCTGCCCTTTGTGATAGCCTAAATCTTGATAGACAGGCTGTAAATGCAGGGGAATAGGATAATAGATCATGGCAATAATCCCCTTTTCTTTAAGCTTTTGTTGAAGTAGTTCTCTTTTATTATTCTGAGGTGAGGATAGAACACAAACGGTATATTGATTCCAAACACTAATGCCACCAGGCAACGCTTGAGGTAGCTTGAGAGAGTTAACATGCTGCAATAGCTCTTGATAGTACTGAGCTGCTTGGTGACGTTGCTGATTCCAATGATCGAGATAAGGAAGCTTCACGCTGAGGATTACTGCCTGGACTGCGTCAATACGGCTATTGATGCCTACAAAATCATGACGATAGCGCTCGGGCGAACCATGTTCTTTAAGAATTCTCATCTGTTGGGCGATTGCCAGATTATTAGTAGTAATTGCCCCACCGTCACCACAAGCACCTAAATTTTTGGTGGGGAAAAAGCTAAAACAGCCCACATCACCCATACTCCCAATTTTCTCTTCCCCCCAAGCAGCACCAGTAGCCTGAGCGCAATCTTCAATGACCAATAGCTGGTTGGTCTTGGCGAGCGCCATTAATCCTGTCATGTCCATCGGCTGACCAAACAGATGAACTGGGATAATTGCTTTGGTTTGAGCCGTAATTGCCTGTTCAATCTGAGCTAAATCAAGATTAAAAGTAGCAGGATCGATATCCACAAAGACTGGTTTTGCTCCCACTCTGGTAATCACTTCCGCCGTAGCAAAAAAACTAAAGGGGGTGGTAATTACTTCGTCTCCTGAACCAATGTTTAAAGCCAAAAGAGCCAGAAAAAGCGCATCTGTGCCAGAATTGCAACTTACGCACTCTTGAACTCCGATATAATTAGAAAATTCTCTTTCAAAACTGGAGATCGCCTCACCGCCTATATAGCGACCAGAATTAAGAATTTCAAGGACAGCCGAGTCAGCTTCCTCTTTGATTAATTGATATTGTCGGGTTAAATCGACTGGGGGAATCTGTTTCACTCGCTTAGGTTTAAGTTTTTTGACTTAGATAAAATAGTGAGGAATTTAATTGTTCAATATAGAGTAGCGTGAAAAACTTGGATTTAGTGGTAATTATTCACAAATGCAGTAACTTGAGAAATATTAATCCCGATTGAACAGCACAGTCAAACTATTTCATTTCAAAGTTATGGAATCAGCAGAAAATCAAGTACAACCTAACTCAAATACAGAATCTAAGTCAAACATCAGCCCAACTTTCTCTAAAACCGAAAC
The DNA here is from genome assembly GCF_003003995.1 of Pleurocapsa sp. CCALA 161. Lineage (GTDB taxonomy): Bacteria > Cyanobacteriota > Cyanobacteriia > Cyanobacteriales > Xenococcaceae > Waterburya. The sequence goes on from NZ_PVWF01000030.1 coordinate 34,263, forward strand.
AATTGCGCTGTTAAACGACAGTATTGATCGACTGGAAGAAACAATTAAAAGACTTAGTGAGGATTCCGCCAAGATTCCTTCCTCTGACTCCATCAAGACTTTGTTGACAACCACCCAAGCACTGGAAGATGCTGTCACTCCTGTGCCTGAGATTAAAGTGCCTCAAGCTGAATCTGTGTTTCAGACTCAACAGGGTACTGCAATTCCCCAGCCAGTAGCTCAAAAAACTACTAAACCAGCCTCAGCCAAAACTTCAGTACCCAAAGCTCAAAAGAAAAATCTTGGCTTAATGGTGATTGTTGTTACGGCGATCGCGATCGCCATAGTCACAGTCTTTTGGCTGTGGAAACCCGAACCAATCGCCAATCTGTTCTCCAAAGCTGAATCAGTGCCGAAAACTGCCGTTAATTTAGACTCAATTGCCGATCGCTCTCCAGCAAACCCTTTAATCGATTCCCCCGAAAACTTAGATAGTCCTCTTGATAATACGAGCGTCAGCGACTTTCCCGCTGAAATTGAACCCATAGCTGAACCAATCGAAGATGTGGTTAAAACGAACATTCCGCCTGAGTTGACATCCCCTGGCAAGCCTAAAAATCTTAAAATGGTCACCATTAAGCCAGAGTTGCTTTTTACTCCCGAACAAAACTTTATTGCAGCATTGGAAACTAAATTAGAAACGCTTGTTCAAGATTATCCCAGTGAATTGATTCAAAATATTCAAGTCAATTTCCCTGACAATAGCCTTTTGATTGAAGTAACCGATAACTGGTACGAATTAGATGAGTTGAAGCAAAATAGCCTCGGCAATGAAATATTACAGCGTTCTCGCGCTCTCAGCTTCAACAAACTAGAGTTAAAAGACAAACTAGGTACTTTAATCGCTCGTAATCCGATCATTGGCGACAATATTATTATTCTCCAGTCTAAAAAACAGCAATTGTCTGAAAATTTAGGGTAAATACTTTTAGAGGAAAACAGGAGAAGTGTGGTTAACCTGTACAATATCTCTGGAGTAATTTTAAAACAGGATACAGTAACAGGTGGTCAAAAAATTGAGTAACGAAATCTTGATTAGTATTGCTGTGGTTCTTTTCTGTGGCTCGATACTAATTCTTTCTGCATTCCTGGGAGGCGATTCCGAACAACAGGCGATCGCTTCTGAGTTACAGCAGCCGAGTACGAACCCTCAGTTAATCGCTCAAAATAACATTTCATCCGAGGAATCTATGGATTTATCAAACGCTACTACTACAGACTCAGGTTTAAAATACATTGTGGTTAAAGAGGGTGATGGCGCATCTCCTCAGACGGGAGAAAACGTTACCGTTCACTATACGGGAACTTTAGAAGACGGCAGCAAGTTTGATAGTTCTCGCGATCGCAATCGTCCCTTTTCTTTTAAACTTGGTGTTGGTCAAGTAATTAAAGGCTGGGATGAAGGAGTGGCTGATATGAAAGTAGGTGAAAGACGCACTCTGGTTATTCCTCCAGAATTGGGTTACGGTGCTAGAGGCGCAGGTGGCGTAATTCCGCCGAATGCAACCTTGATTTTTGATGTGGAATTATTGAAAGTTGGTGGTTAATTTTCAATATTTAACCTGAGTTTGGGTTAAGAACATTAGTTGGCTGAGGTAGCTACAAGCTTGGGAGATTTTTGAGGATGTAGCTCAGAGATAAAAAAGCGACATACTACCCAAAAATTTATTGTATTGTAATCAAATATCAGTACTAAACAAAAATATTTGGTTAAACAATCAAGCTCTAATATGTCAGCTTTTTCTCAGTCAGAAAACAACAGTCAAGATTCTCTAGCAGCAAGGTTAAAAATTGATTATCTGTTAGATTTTCAAGCAATTGAAAAAGATGATATTCAAGAAGTAATCAACGGTTTAAATAACGAGCAGAAATCTATTCCTGCTCGTTATTTTTATGATTCTCAAGGCTCTCAGTTATTTGAAGATATTTGTCAGTTGCCTGAATATTATCCGACTCGCACCGAAGCTAGCATTATCAAGCAATACGCTCTAGAAATTGTCAAGCAGACTCAAGCAATCGAATTAGTTGAACTAGGTAGCGGTAGCTCTACTAAAACACGGTACTTCTTTGATGCTTATCAACAATTAAATATTCCTTTGTACTATACCCCTGTTGATGTTAGTGACAGCATACTCAAAACCAGTGCCAATCAATTATTAGCTGATTATCCTCAGCTTAAAATCCAGGGAAAAGTAGCAACTTATCACCAAGCATTACAACAATTGTCAAACAATTTTTTAGGCAAAAGAATAATTATCTTTTTAGGTAGCAGCATTGGTAATTTCAATTCTCTAAAATGCGATCGCTTTATCAATCAGTTAAGATCAGCTTTAAATTCTCAAGATTATTTTTTACTCGGCATCGATCTGCAAAAACCCAGAAAAATATTAGAAGCAGCCTACAATGATGCTCAAGGAGTTACCGCGGCCTTTAATCTCAATATGTTGCAGCACCTCAATCATCGCTTTGCAGGAAACTTTAAACTAGATTTATTTAAACACGAGGCTATTTATAATCAAACTGAACATCAAATTGAAATGTATTTAATTAGTCAGCAAGCGCAAACTGTTACTTTGTCAAATTTAAATCTAACTATTGAACTAAAAAAAGAAGAAAAAATATTAACCGAAATTTCCCGCAAATTTGATTTGGACAAGATGGAGCAATATTTAAGCGATCGCAATTTAAATGTAATTAAAACCTATACCGATGCTCGACAGTGGTTTGGCTTATTACTCGTTCAACTATCATAAATGTAGATTAACGTAGATTAACTAGTAGACGAGAGCGTAAATAAAGTAACCATCAAACAATCTGCAAAAGCTGATAAATCAATACTTATTACTTACTATTTACGCGCAGCGTCACTAGCGTGATAGGTTGAAGCTTAATCTGAAATGGCGGGAGGCGGATTTGAACCACCGACCTTCGGGTTATGAGCCCGACGAGCTACCAGACTGCTCTATCCCGCGTCGCTTTAGTAACAATAGCACAGTTAGTTTAAGAAAAGCAATTTATGTTTATTTGAAGCGTGATTGGGCATAAACAGCGGGCAAGAGGTTGGCTGCGCCATACCTAACTACATCGCTACAGGGTAATCCTGTTAATTCTCTAGTAGATTTAATCACGGCTTCTGCTTTGGTGTTGTCCATGCCGAGGGTATTAAGAGCGATCGCCTTGACTTTAACTGCGCCAAAAGTCCCTCCTACACTAGCCACAGTTTCATAAAGCTGAATCACTTCTGGTAGAGGAGGAATAAGAATATCGGGTAAATCGCGAATATGTTTTGCTTCTGCACGATGTACTAAAACCAAGGCAGTGGGTTGACTACCGCGAATTAAAGGTAAAGTAGCAGTAGAGCCTGGATGTAGTAATGAGCCCTGACCTTCAATAATGACCAAATCCTGTTCTTTCCCCTGGTTTAAGACCGTTTTTTCCACTGCTCCTGCGGCAAAGTCTACCCTGACGGCATCTAAGGCAATTCCCTGACCAGCGATCGCGATTCCTGCCTGTCCTGTAGCAATAAACTGAGCTTTAATTCCCTGCTTTAGCGCTGCGCGATGCAGTTCAAGACTAGTCGACATTTTACCGATTGCCATATCTGTCCCCACTGTTAAAACTCTTTGAGCATTAAGCGCTCCCGCCTTACCCGTAGCAATTGTTAAACCAGCTGGTTCTTGTCGTATATCCCAAATCTCTTGTCCAGGCTGTAAATGAGAAAACTGTGGCTTAAGGGGGGTGTGTAAGCCATTGACAATTGAAAGACCAGCTTTAACAGCGATCGCTATTTCTGTAAACAAATCAGGAGGTAATTGACCACCAGAAGGAGCAATCCCAATCAGCAGAAAATCGGGTTGTTTACTCAAGGCCGCTTGAACATTTTCAACAATGGGAACATCTCGCTCAATTTTAGTTAACCCTACTAAAGATTCTCCTTCCGCTTCAGCATCAATGACGGCGACTATTTTTGTTTGACTATAGCGGAGAAAAGCTAATCCAGTTTTGCCATGATTACCTTTAATTCCGCCTTGAAGCAAAATTGCGACCCGACTATTAGCTGTTAACTGCATCTTGTTACTCCTAATCCTGGTTGATGATTGGGTAATAAACGTCCTGCTTCTATTGTTGCACCATGAAAAGGATCGTCTGTGAGGTTGAGATGACTATCCAGGTCTAAATAATCTGCATAAGGAGAAAGATGAGCCATTGCTGTATTAGCAAGGCTGCTATCGGAGTAACAGCCAAACATAATTTTTAAACCGCAGGCTTGAGCCACTTGAATTGCCCGCATTGCTTCGGTTAACCCTCCTGTTTTCATAATTTTGAGATTAACCCCCGCCACTGACTTAGCTAAGCGAGGAATATCGGCACTGGTAAAACAGCTTTCATCTACAAAAATCGGTAAAGGTGATGTTTCGGATAAGGCTAACAACTGATGATCTAAAACAATAGGTAGAGGTTGTTCAATATATTCCACTCCTTGCTGTTCCAACCATTGAGACATATAGACAGCATCGGCAAAATTCCAGCCACCATTAGCATCTACAGTAATTTTAGTTTGGGGTGCTGCCTTGCGAACTGCTTCAACCATCAACCGATCTGCTTCAATTCCATCGGGATTCCCCAGCTTTAGTTTAAGCATTTTAAAGTCTAGAGTATCTTGCCAATTTTTAAGTCGAGCAACGGCTTGTTCTGGCGTATTAATCCCAATGGTGACAGATATAGGGACAATACGATCGCAATCTAAACCCCAAATTTGCCATAGGGGTAGACCAGCTTTTTTCCCCAGCCAATCATAGAGAGCCATATCCACGGCTGCTTGAATGGCAGAAGAAACTTTAAGCTCGGTTAATTTAGCCTTTATTTGCTGGCGTTGTAGGGGGTGAAACTGTTCTAGATGAGAACTGATTTGGGCTAATTCTAACCTGAGGCTGTCAGCTTTTGGGCGATGGCGATTAATTGAAAAAGGAGATGCTTCTCCCCAACCCTCAATACTTTCTTGCTCAATACGTAGCCATAAATTAGTACTTTTTACCTCAGTACCCCGACTGATGCGTAAAGCAAATTTCTTATGAACAGTAAAATTCTCAACCGTTAATTGCATGAGTAAGGACAAGTAGTGGTTAGTTTTTAAGACGCTTCAAGTTTTGAAGATAGTCTCTAAAATCTTGCGAAAATTAGAAATGCATCTCACTATTAGAAAAGTATAAGAGCGTCGATCGCGTTTAGTTATTTAAAATAGCAAATTGGCTATTTTGGCTATTCAAGGTGCAACTTATCTAAAATCAGCAACGTCTAAAAAACTAGTTAGCACTAAACCCAAAGGATAGTTATCCGCATTACTGTCAATTATCTATATTTATGACCTTAGTTCTGTCCCACTCTAACTTTTGGTTGAGGCTAATTATAGCTACTATACTTAATGTAACTATAATGGCTGCGTCCCAGATTTCTCAAGCGCAAATTTCCCCATCAGGAGCAATTACTCTAAAATCAGATGTGCAGGAATCTAATGCTAAAACAGGAATAATTACCGCCAGAGGTAATGTCCAAATCAATTATCCTGCTCGACAAATCCAAGCGACTGCAACTCAGGCTCAATATTACAGTCGTGAACGTCGCCTGATTCTGACAGGAAATGTTTATGTACTTCAAGCAGGAAACAGCCTGCGGGCAGAAGAAATGACCTATCTAGTTGATGAAGGGCGTTTTATTGCCAAACCCCAAAGCGATCGCCAAGTGGAATCTACCTATATGATCACTGCACCCGAAAAATAATCACTGTTCATTGTTCATTGTTCATTGTTCTTTGCTCATTGAAATTGTGGCTTTAATTTTAGAAAATATTCATAAATCCTACGGCAAAAGAAAAATTGTCAATCGGGTCAATCTTCAGGTTTCACCAGGGGAAATTGTCGGGTTACTAGGTCCTAATGGTGCGGGTAAAACCACGACGTTTTATATCGCCACAGGCTTAGTTAAGCCCAATGAAGGAACAGTCAAGTTGAATGAGCGGAATATAACTTCTCTGGCACTGCATCAGCGATCGCGTTTGGGCATGGGTTATTTAACTCAACAGCCAAGTATTTTTCGCAATCTTAGCGTTCAGGATAATATTCTGTTGGTTTTAGAGCAGACAGGAATACCCCGCCCAGCACGTCCAGTTAGGCTACAGCAGTTGCTTAGAGAGTTTCGCTTAGAAAGAGTAGCAAATACCCTGGGAGCGCTTATTTCAGGGGGAGAAAGAAGACGTACAGAGCTAGCTAGAGCCTTGGCAGCAGGGTTAAATGGGCCAAAATATTTATTGTTAGATGAACCTTTCGCGGGAGTCGATCCCATCGCCGTGGCAGAAATGCAGGATATGATTGCTCAATTGCGCGATCGCCAAATCGGCATCTTAATTACCGATCACAACTTTCGGGAAACTCTAGCCATTACTGACCGTGCTTATGTCATGCGCGATGGAGAAATTCTCGCCAATGGAACGGCAGATGAACTGTACAGCAATTCTTTGGTGAAGCAATATTATTTGGGAGATAATTTTCAAAAGTAGTCAACCCTACTGCTTTGGCGATCGCTGATATTTTACTTTTGTCTCTTTTAAATCAGTTAGACATAGTTATTCTTTGGTTAAACGGACTTGGTTTTGATTTTTGTCTGATGAGGTGCAAGATTTGAGCTAGACAAATTCTTCATGAATCGCGATCGAGATCGTCTTTTAATTGATGCCAAATATCTGGGGGGTATTTATATTCAGGGATAAGTTCACCCTCGTACCTACAGCGATCGCAGTAGTTAAACCCATCCGCGCATAAATTATTTTGCCTGAAGCTGTTTCTACTCCGTAATAGTATTCTCGACCTAAAAACTGTCTTTCTCGAACCACAATTTTAGAGTGAGGATCGGCTACTAGAGTAATATCTTCAGGACGCAACATCAAGTCTCCAGTTGTTACTTTGTTGGGTTGAGATATTGATGCGCTGATTTTGCCTATTTCTGTAACCCAAACTTCTCCCTGTTTAGTGGCGGGTAAAAAATTTGCTTGGGTGACGAATTCTGCTACAAAGTGCGTGGCGGGATTAAGATAAACTTCTTCAGGAGTTCCTATCTGCTCTATTTTCCCTTGATGCATCACGGCAATTTTATCAGAGATTGCTAGGGCTTCCTCGCGATCGTGAGTGACAAAAATCGCTGATGTCCCTGCTGCTTTAAGAATAGCGCGAATTTCGGCTCGCAGGCGATGGCGTACCTGGACATCCAAATTACTCAAGGGTTCATCTAATAAAATCAAGGCTGGTTCTGGTGCTAAGGCTCTTGCCAGAGAAATACGTTGCTGTTGTCCACCTGAAAGTTGATGAGGATAACGCTGTTCAAAACCTTTTAATCCCACCAAGTGAAGAATTTCTCCAACTCTCTGCTCAATAGACGGCTGATGCTGACGAGTGAATAAACCTTTGCTACCCTTGCTAGAGTTTTTCTGACGTTTTAAACCGAAGGCAATATTTTCTGCCACGGTTAAATGAGGAAACAGAGCATAATCTTGAAAGACCATGCCTGTATGGCGCTTTTCTGCTGCTAAAGATTCACAGTTAGTCGCAACTACCTTGCCGGCGATCGCTACTGTTCCTCCAGAGATAGATTCGAATCCCCCTACTATTCTTAAAAGGGTGGTTTTGCCACATCCAGATGGCCCCAATAAGCCTAGTAATTCACCATGATTGAGAGTTAAGCTAACATCATCTAATACTGCCGTAGATTGACTATTTGTAGCCAATCCTGTTCGACCAGGAAAAGTTTTAGTAATGTTTTGAAGCTGGAGAATTACTGACTGATTCATTATTTTAGACAAAGAAACCAACTCTGGCTCTTTATAAGAATAGTTCTCAATTAAAGTCTACCTTATGAACCACCTGTTTTGGCTTGGTATTTAACCTCACAAGAGAACTCTTTTTAAACAAGGCTGTATCTTTGCAACATCATATCAATAAGTTTAGGCAGACTTTTCCCTAGTTGCTTAGCATCAGTGAAGCTCAATTGTTTATAACCAGCCATATCAAAAGGCAGAGTGCCTGATAAATCGGCGCGTTCTTGGGTCAAAAGCAAAATTTGACCATTATCTTTAGTTTGAATACCATAGCCCAATTCAACACAAACTTTAGAGTCTATTAACAACTCATGCCGATCATCTGTGGTGATGCTTTCAATCGGTGTGACATCGGCAATTAACAGTAAACTTTTATTAATCTTACTAAACTGACTGTTGCTCAAGCGTAATGGAGAGCCTGAAATGCGGGGAGTAACTTCTAAAGTTAAAGGAATTCGCGATCGCGTTGCGAGATTCTCAATAATTGTGGTCAAAGTGGCAGTAATTGCTTCATTAGCAGCCTGGTGGTGAGTTTGGGGACTGTAATAAATAATTGGTTGCAACCCTGAAATACTGGTAGATTTGGTGAAATAAATTTCCTGAGACACCAAATCAATGTTAGATACTACATAAGTACCGCTACCTTGGATATAAAATTCTACGGTTTTTCCTGATAGATATAGTTGAAACCAGTCCGAACCTTCTACTTCTAAGTGATCGTCTAAAAAATCTGCCCGCAAACCTGTTTTCAAAAGGCTATTTCTACTTAAGCGGAGGGTACAAGGATGCTGAATTACCTGCTTAATCGGTTTATACTGTGCTAAATACCAAGCTTTGAGCGCAATGATTGCCACAATTATCTGTTAAAAGATGAGAATACTCAATTTTAAGCCATCTTCTCATCTATCTCAACAGTAGATGCTAACATCTTCACCACAAGTATCGGCTAGATAGCAAATTGCTCGAAAACGCAGCGCAATCAGCTCGTTGTAAACAGGATTGAGTTTACATAGGGGAGGAATTTTGATCAAAGTATATTTTCCTAAGCTTACTTCTCGTTCAAAAGGACATTGACTGGGTATCATTTTACAGATGCGATGGGCAAAAGCACGATCTTTAATAGCCATACCATCTAACCATGTCCGCACAGGAGATAGCACGATTTTGCTTGGTTTGCTTATAGTAACGGGAAAGATAGCGCGTTGTATACGAGCTAGCCACAAACTGGGATGCAATGTGGCAAATGTATGTTGTACTAAATTCATTAAGGACTCCTAAACACTAGTATTTGCTAACGGTAGTAATCGATTTACGATGGTTTTTTAGGTTTGGTTGTCTGTTTAAATGCGCCGACTCAAACGAAAAATTTTAGTTTGGAGCCGAAGTTAATCTACAAAAAAGCTTATTGGCTGATAAACTTTTGTTTCAATCTTATGCTGCACGATCTCCTTTTGATTTTGCCTGAGCAAGATCACCTAATTACTGTGAAATTTGTCTAAAGTCATGGTTAATTGTTGGTAAACATGATTATTTGACAAAATATCAACAGAGTTCAGAAAATCACAGATTCTTTTGTAACAGATAAATTTTGGACATATTGTTATTTAAATCACATTTATACTGTTATGACTTTTCTCCAGTACATGTTGCTTGGTGCTAGACCAGAATAATCCCAGTTACTTGGTGAGCTAAAAAATCTAAAAAATCTCCTTGAGAATATGAACAGCGATCGCAATCGCCAGCCAACTCAAAAAACTATAGCGAGTTAAGGTTAAAGCGTCATTAATTTTCTGGAGTGAAATTTGTTCTGTAGGATTACCAAGTAGAGGCTTTTCTTTGACTATTCCCTGGTAGGTATTTTTTCCACCCAACTGCACTTTTAAAAATCCTGCATAAGCAGCTTCGCTCCAGCCTGAATTAGGACTAGGATCTTTGATGCCATCACGACCACAAATGTTCCAAATTTCTGAAGATCTGCCAGAACCAAGACACAAAGTTAGTACCGTCAAACGACAGGGTAGCCAAGTTAGACGATCTTCTAATTGGGCGCTAAACCAGCCTAGGTCAGTATAGGGTTCGCGGAGATAGCCCACCATGGAATCCAAAGTGCTAGCAGCTTTATAAGCTAAAGCGACAGGAACAGCACCGAGCGGTGTAAAAGAGCCAGCGATCGCATAAAACAGGGGAGCAGTCACACCATCAACCGAGTTTTCCGCCACTGTCTCTAATAAGGCGCGGAGAATTTCTGGCAAAGATAAATTTTCAGTGTCTCGCCCTACATATAAACTCAGACGCGATCGCGCTTCAGTTAAGTTATGAGCATTAATTGAAGCCAAAACATCTTGTACTGCTACCCGCAGACTTTTGCCTGCCAAACAGCTAGCCAAGAGGATTATTTGGACAGCTAATGCCAAAATAGGATTGATTACCTTACAGATCCAGATAATTAACCAGCTAATCAGTCCGCTACCAATGATTAAGCTAAGACCCAACCCTACTCCCGCCAAACGACGTTGCCAACCAGGAGGACAGATTTTGATTGCTAAATTAGCATAGTGTTGAATAATCCATCCCATTCCCTGTACTGGATGCAGCCACCCCCAAGGATCGCCAATCAGATAGTCTAAGTAAGCTGCTAATAAAAGAATTACGCTTGGTGATGAACTAAGCTCTTCTATATTAATCTCGAATTTGAGCAACATTATCTTCCCAATTTTGTCCATCAAATGAACGAATAGTAAACTTGTCTATGATGTCTCGATCTAGACAGCGAAGATTAACATCAATCATATTGGGATGGGAACGGGGGCGATAAAAAGCATGAATACCGCAGACTGAACAAAAAGTGTGTTGAGCAATTTTGGTATTAAAACTATAGGAGGTCAAACTATTTGCTCCCTGCAATAGCTGAAAATTTTCGGCAGGAACAATTAGATGCAAAAATCCTTTTTTACGACAAATAGAACAATTGCAATCTTCTGCTCGAAAGCGATCAATTAATACTTGAAAGCGAACTGAACCACAATGACAGCCACCTTGATAAGTTACAGCTTTTTGAGATTTAGTCAATTTATTTAAGATCGAATAGAAGACAGATATATATCTTATCCAAAATCAGCTTGAAGAGCATCATTTTCTGCTCAGTTAAATTCTGGATAATTGCTCCTACTCGTGAAATAATTTCTGATAATTTTTGCCAGATTTAGCTAAAATTAACCATGTCTTTGCAACTTTAAACTACAAAATTATTTTCTTCTCCCTGAGCTGCTTGCCAACTGCGAGCATCATAATATAGATCCGCTAGGGTAATTCCATAGAGTGCTTCTTTTAGTTTTTGATGTAGTCTACGCCAAAGACTAAACGTAACCCAATCTTCTGGCAAATTGCGATCGGCAAATTGATTAGGTAAAGGTTCAATAGTTTCGCCTACCGCTTCTAAAATTTTGCCTAGTGAAATTTGTTCTGGTTTAGCTGCTAGCTGATAACCTCCTTTTGCTCCTCTAACTGAATTGACGATTCCAGCTCGCCGCATTTCTATCAATAGCTTTTCCAAATAAGGTGCTGGTAAATCTTGTCTTTGAGCAATCATTTTCACTGATATTGGTTGATATCCTGGCTGCAAGCTTAAATCTAGCAATGCCTTAACGCTATAGTGACCGCGAGTAGTTAATTTCATGAATAAAATTTAATCCTGATTAAAATCTGTGTATGTTAGTTACTATTTTTTTGCTAACTTATAAATATTAATTATTGGCAATGTCAACATAGATCAATAAAATAAAATTTTATTTTTTTAATTTAGTTAATTATGCTCAATAAGTGTAATATAGTTTTATAGGAAAATAGAAAAGTAAAAAAATCAGCCCTAATTAAACTTTAAGCTGAAAGCAAAATTGTAAACCAAATAAATTTTTAGTTGTTTCAAATTTAATGGCAAAAACAACCCAACCACAACCTTTAGTCGGTTCAACATTAATAGATAGAGTAAAAGAGCTTGGCACTCTCTCAAAAGAAGAGAAAGCCAAAAAATGTGGCTATTATACAGTCACCAAAAAAGGAGTAGAGCGAGTCAATATGATGAAATTTCTTAATGCATTAATTGATGCAGAAGGAATTGAATTGGATAGTACTTCCAATGGACAAGGTAGAGGTGGACGTTCTGCTAGCTATCGAATTAGCGTCCAGTCTAATGGTAACTTATTAATTGGCTCTGCTTATACCAAAAAAATGGGATTAGAACAAGGAGATGAATTTGAAATAACTTTAGGCAGAAAGCATATTCATCTGCGACAAATTGGTGTTGATGATGAAGAATAGAGTTTCATAAGTTTTATAGGCAGAGATAATATAATTTGTGTCAGCTAATCAACAAAAAATAAAGCTATTTAGAGGAGTTCGGTTTGATCTAGATTTATCCGCCGTTTCACCTCTTTTTTTGTTTCTCTCTGAGATTTAGAATCAAAATTTTTTGATCGCTGATATGTATTTAAACTGTATTTGCTTAAATTAGAAAATAAATTAGTCAATCTTAAACCAGCAAATTAAATGCTTGACAGTTTAGCCTCTATTGTTGCGATTGATGGCTAAGAAACATTGCTATATCAAGAAACTGAGAAGAGGAGTCGCCACTGCTTGAGGAGGAGTATACTGTTGCCTAAGTTCAGTCATCGGTTTGACAGATTTTTGCTCTCCAAGCTCCCAAATCCAATGAGGAGAAATGACTAGCACGAAAATAGAAACGAAAAGACCCCAAAATAACAAAGAGATAAATTGCTTGTCTTGTTGAGCGATCGCAATGGCTGTAGCGCCCAAAGTAATGCTAACAGAACCACAAATAAACGGTAAATAAAAATCAATATAGTCGCGGACACCCCAATTTAGTCCTGCCAAAGCTGCCAAAAGTGCCATCAAGGCAAAACCATAGATCCAGCTTCGAGGATAAATAATAAAGCTGGGTAAATTGTAAATTCGGTCTAGCTGTTTTCCTGCTGCCAAAGCCAAGGCAGGATAGAGAGGTAACACGAACAAATCATTGTGGTTAAGCATTAAACACTCCAAGATTAGGTATCCTCCGAGCCATACTGCCAATAGCTTTCCCCATCCCCAATGAAGATTGTGCTGAATCAACTGTATTCCTGCAAACATAACTATTAACCAGGGCAACAAATACTGTATACCTTGAATTAGATAGTAATTAGGAGAAAATTCTCCCATGACAAAATGCTGTTGTGCTGAAGGCAAAAGGAAATTAACCATAACATCACCAACATCAAGCTGACGGTAGTGCCATAATTGAGCAAAATACCACACCGCGCTGGGAACTGCGCCCAAAAACAATCCAGCCCAAAAATAAATCGAACTGAGTAATCGAGGAGTATCCCAAAACAAAAATAACAAAATGATTGCCAGAATTTGAATCCCGAATAATCCTTGGGTTAGGCTCATTAAGCTCAAGCCAATTCCTGTGACCCAAGTCCATTTTAGGTCGCGACGGGATCGCAAAACCGCCCAAATTGTGAGCAATTCAAAACAAAGTAACGGTCCATCTAAAGTGGCTAATCGACTATAGCGCACTACAGGCAGACAAGTTAGATAAACTAAAGCCGAAAATAAGGCAGGAAGACGAGCCACAAAAATTTCGCGACCGATCTGATAGAGTAGCAGCACCGATACAGCCCCCAGTAAAGCCCCTGGAAAACGAGTAGTCATCTCGCCTACCCCAGCAATTTTATAGGCGACCGCCACTAAATTATGTATCAGAGTGGGTCCCTCTAGATAGGGTTTATTCCCAAGAGTAGGAAAAATCCAGGTACTTAAATCAGTACTGCGATAAATCTCTTTTGCCACCTGTGCCAGAGTTGTCTCATGGGAATCAAGCAGAGGTAAACTGGATAAATTAACCAAAAACAGAGCTGATGCTGCTAGCAACAAGCCACTTAAACACATTAACTCTAGCCAAACTTCACTTTGGCGTAGCCGATTAGATGAGCGTCTCCACATCGATACATACTTAATGGGCATATATTAACTTCACAACTACAGCTAACGGTTTAATGGTGAATCTTGACAATTTTAATTAGTAAAAGTGAGAAAATATAAAATTCAAAACATAGGTTGTTTTTTGTTTCAGGAAGATCTAAACTCAACCCTTAACTAAAGAAATCCCTGTCAGCACAAGGACTCTCAAAGATTTAATAATGAATCTATTGATTAGATCACCTAAGTTTGTCTCAAATACGGTTGCGCGAATTTTTGCGTTGAGAGTTAGCCTTAACCAGTTTATACTTATTCT
>NZ_PVWF01000154.1 GCF_003003995.1 Pleurocapsa sp. CCALA 161
GTCTGAGGAGGAGTTTCAACATAATTAGAACAGACTGTAGCTCGTTAGGAATCTTGCGTATTTCCCATTGACCAGGGCGACAATAGAGCATTTCTACCAGTTCACGATGTTGCTCAGTAGTGACATTTTTAAACTTAACAATCGCATGTAATGCACCATCTCTAGTAAAACTGCGAGTTACTTTGCCAGAGAGAATCAAGATTTCTGGGATTAGTTCCACCATCACCTTAGTAGATAGATGAACTGGGGAATCTAAAATTATTTCTACTCCTTCTTCTGAAATTTTTTGTGTTGTACCCTGGTGAACTTGGCGATCGCCATAGATATTAATTTCTTGTTTACGGCTGTACCATTCATACAAGCTGAGTTTTGGTAGATCGAGCAGGGTCATCATGGCAACGGCAATAGTGACTAAGTTATATGCACCCCAGTACAAACTTAAGTTTATTCCAGTTTCGGGAAGACTGAGCAAGCTCATCCCAAAACTAATTAAAGTTGCTCCTAATAAAATTGTCATGGGTAAAGCTAAAGACCAATTATAGTTAAATTTATCTCTAGCCAAGCCTTTGGGGGTAACTTTAAACCCTTTGCCAAACGGGTTTAAGAGTACTTTAATTACGGTGATAAAGACAGGAATTGCCTGAACAATTGAGTAAACATCAGAAAGCAAAATTGAGCGCGAGCGCCTATTAAGCCAGGAAAATACGGTTAGCAGCAAGACATAGTAGGGTAGAATGACATAGACAGTTTCAGGTAAGGTAGTCAGAATCGGGTTTAACTGTCCAAAAGTACAGATGATCGGCACAAATAGAAAAAAGACACGGGGAAAACAGGTCAACCAATGTACTAAACCTTCAAGGTGTGCAAATCTCTGCCAAAGATTTAAACCTGGGATAGTTAGAGGATTGGACTTAATAAAGAATGCCTGTAGAGTGCCTCTTCCCCAACGTAACCTTTGGTCGATATGCGCACCAATGCTCTCTGCGGCTAAACCTGCACTGAGTTTTTCATTCAGATAGGCAAGCTCATAACCTCGAGCTGATAGGCGAATTCCTGTGAAATAGTCTTCACTGACTGAATCGGTGACAAAATAACCTATTTCTTGCAAAGCATTGCGTCTAGCGACAAAAGACGTTCCCGCACAAACTACACTACCTGCACCATCTCTAATTGGCTGGAGATAACGGTAGAAAACTTCTTCTTCTGGAGTTAGAACATCCTCTAAACCTAAGTTGCGGGCAATCGGGTCAGAATTATAATAGCTTTGAGGGGTCTGCAATAAACCTAGTTTGGGGTTGTGAAAAAAGCCAACGGTGCGCTCTAAAAAATTAGTTGTCGGTACAAAATCGGCATCGAATACCACCACTAACTCGCCGTTGGTTTGTTTGAGAGCATTATTGAGATTACCAGCTTTAGCATAGGAATTATCTGGTCGAGTAATGTAATGACAGCCTAATTCTTGTGCTAGCTGTTTCATACTCTGTCTACGGGTATCATCGAGAACATAAATCTGTTTGCGATCATAGTTCATTGCCTGACAACCAATGATAGTTCTTTTAACTATAAAGTCAGGTTCATTATAGGTAGGAATTAAAACATCTACCGTAGGATTGTAGCGACCTTCTTTCACAGCAATACTGCAACGATCTGCTTGGCTGGTGCGGTTTTTGGCAGTTAACAGTAATAGCATTTGAAATGCAGTACCAATCATGGCTAATAGTTCCATGCTCAAAAGAGTGATACTAAAAATACCGTCCACTGGGTTAGCAAGGTTCAGAGTACAAAGCGATCGCCAGAGAAAATAGCGGACAAACAAGACAAGACAAAGCGTGGCAATCAATCGTTGTGACCACACTTTAGGTTCAGGAGATAATTTCATTACCACTTGAGCCATTACAAACAAAATCAACGTCGGCACAAGCAAATAGTAATTACTATCTAGCTGTGGCGGCATCAGCCATTGAGGATGTTTAGACTGAATTAAATGTAGGCGCACAAATAATTCGGTGACGTGACTGTTGCCCAATAACCACGAAATAGCGATCCCGCTCACAAAACCTAAAGCTGATAAAATTATCAAAGTAGGAGCTTGAAGGTTAAATTTACGCCATGATTGCTGTGGATTGCAGACTCTTTTATTTCCTGCTACGGGCTTGATAGTTTGCATTAGTTAGAGTTGTCCTACCATTTCAAGTGACGCTAGCTTAACAAAAGATTTGTAAATTTCTCGTTAACACAAGGTCGAACTTTGAAGATTTTGTGGTAGTTTCGTTAAAAACATGGCAAAATCAGGATCTACGAAGCTTTTCCTGGCTATAAAAATATAATTTTAGCCCCACGATCCAGAAGATTTGAAGATTTATTATGTACAGGGAAATCTGCTTAAATTTGCCAAGTGATATTTGCGTTTACATATCTTGTTGATATTCTTCCAATAAATCAATTAGATTCATTTGACACTGCATCGGCAATAATTGGCTCAAGGGTAATTCTGTCTTCCCGCCACCAAGCTTAACGGGAATCTCTTCTAAGACAGCAGCAACTGCCTCCTCCGTTAAGGAATTATCTTCAAGCAGAGAATAAATCTTCTCGGCTACAGTGGTGTGTAAGTGAGCATCGTTGAGATATAAATGCCACTTGGCAACATCAATGTAGATATTTTCGCCAATTTTTGCTGCTAACGCTTCAATTTCTCTTGTGGTAGCCATTAGGTTTTACTTGTAGTGTAATCTGCGATCGCTTTAATGTAGATGAAGTGCAAGCCCAAGATCCCAAACCAGATCCCATTAACCCACAGTAGCCAGGGCCATTGCGTCGATTTTAAAATATGGACAAACCATAAGCCAGAATTAGTGGCTGCGTAAATACCAACGTGAATTGCAAAATTCATTAAGTCATCAAGACGACGATATTCAGGATCGGCTTGGCGATCGGGTTCACGAGGCCAACGAGGAGGCATAGGTAATAATTAAATAAAAAGTATACATATTCGACATTACTCTTATTGTATCTGTTTAGCTGCTTTTTCCTCCAGCAAAATAATCTCCCGATTTGCCCCCTGTTTTACTCACAAGACGAATTTCCGAGATCTGCATTGATTTTTCTAATGCCTTGGCCATGTCATAAAGAGTTAATGCTGCCACCGACACGGCAGTTAAAGCCTCCATTTCTACTCCTGTTTCTGCCTTGACAACTACCTTTGCCTGAATTTCATATCCAGGTAAGGTGGGATTGGGAGTAATTTCCACCTTGATTTTATGAATTGGTAGGGGATGGCACATTGGAATTAAGTTAGCCGTCTGTTTTGCTGCCATGATGCCAGCAATTTTTGCCGTCCCCAGCACATCTCCTTTTGGTGCGTTGCCCGCTTCAATAGTACTAAAGGTTTGAGTAGACATAATTACTTTGCCAACGGCGATCGCCTCTCGACGAGTGATTATTTTCTCTGAAACGTCGACCATTTGCGCTTCTCCGCGATCGTCAAGATGGGATAGGGATAAAAATTGCTCTTTTTCTTGCATTGCTTTACCTTGTTCTGCTACTATTGAACACTGTTGGGTAATTAAAGTAAAACACCTTAATTTAGTTAAGGGCGAGTAGCTCAGTGGATTAGAGCATTTGGCTACGAACCAAAAGGTCAGGGGTTCAAATCCCTTCTCGCTCATTTATCTTAAGCGCCTGTTAAGTTTACAGGCCTAGTATTTAATAATAGAATTCAAAAAATCCTCAAAATCCTCTAGTTGTTAGAGTAATCTCAACTATAAAAGTATGCATAATAGCGATCGCAGAATCTCAACAGTCATCTAGCTCCAGTTGCCTATTTACTCGCTATTTGCTGGAGCTTTCGGTGTTGCGCTTGATTTAGCTTCCTGTTGTTTAATTAGCTTTAAGATCCCCGCATACTGTTTCTGTTCAGGATAGTATTGTGCCAGTTTTTCTAAGCTAGGAATAGCTTTTTGGGGATCTGTTTGGATATAAATCTGAGCTAATCCTTCTAAAGCCGTCACATTTTTTGGTTCTCGCTCTAATACTTTTTCATACCCAGTTACTTGTAGCTTAATTTGCTCTTCCATCGAGGGTGCATCAGGATCGGTAGCTGCAACATTATTATTAGGTTGACTAAAAACACTGCCGAGAGCGATCACTAATGTTGAACCTGCAAATCCCAAACCTAAAACCAGGGTGACAACACGGGATAGTTTTCTGCTGGTTGTTTCTTGTTTATTTTTGCTCTTAGCCATCAAAACTAGCTCCTAATTTCATATTTCTATCTGCTTAAAACTTCCACTCATAAAAGGCTAGTATACCCACTGTAAATCCGAACCAACAGAGTCCCACTAAAATTGCCGAAGATAACCAACGACTAAAGCCTACCAACTGTAAATCTAGCTTCCCCAAGAAAACCGCCGCAATTAAGACCAGAAAACGGGCAAATAAGTCTATTCGCTGGACAATTATGGCAAAAGCGAAAGCAGCCAAAAAAATTGATAAAAATGATCTGGTATCTGACTTTAACCAATTATTTAAACCGACAGTTATAAGCAACACAGGAGAAGTCAAAAGGATTACCACCAGGCTAATTCCTAGTACAGCAGCACCATAGAGAATTATGATTCTCACGGAATCTTTAACAATGTAGGTTAAAAAGCTTTTCTTCTCAATCAGTTGATAAATCCAAGGCCCATATAGAAAACCTTCTATAGCATAGGTTAAAACTAACAGCAGCAAGGAAAATACCAGAGAAAACCGTGGGTTATGTTTAAGCCGAGTCATAAGTAAAACAATAGGTAACTGAAAATAGATTTAGAGCGTAATAGTCTTTTGGCAGACGTAAAGGTCGTATTTTACTGCGCGATCGCGTCTTAATCACTTACCTTCACGAGGGGATTTTTGAGACTAAACAGCATCGCCTCAAACCTATAATCAATTACCTAATTAAATCAGCATTGAATTTGATTAGCTGAATTTGAATCTATGCCATGCTTTGAATAATGTAGTCAAAATAAGGCGCAGCCTCTTGAGCATCTTCTTTGCTGAGTAGATCTACTGACGCATTTTTGAGACAGCGAATCGCATCAACCATCCCAGGGACAGGCACTTGCAGAGAATTGTACATCTCTCTTACACCAATTAGACCAGATTTTTCGATTGGGTCTTTATCTCCCGCCATAACGCCATAAGTAACTAGACGAAGATACCAACCGAAATCTCTCAGACACTGATTATATTGCTTTTGACCAGAAGCATTTCCCCCCGCAGAACGATACTCAGGGTGCATCCTAAACAAAGCTTTTCCTGCTTGATCGACGATTTTCTTTTCGTTATCGGCTAAAGTTTGGGCAATCCGCACGCGCTGTTCGCCAGTAGTTAAAAAGTTTTTAATGCCTTCTAGTTCACCGCTACTAGGGTAGCGCAGTTCGTCATCTGCTTTGAGAATGACTTGACTAACTATGCTCATAATATCTGAATCAGTTTAATTAACTTTAATAATCTTAGTATCTCAACAAAGAGAAATCATTGAGAGGAATGCTGGGGTTTCCCCAACTTTCTACAACAGTCTCCTGGATCGGGCAACCCCTGGCAGCTTTTTTTACATGAATCTTCACCCAAAAAAAGCGCCGATGTTCACAGGGCTGTTGCGCTTATTCTACTCTCGTGTTGGCAATATCTTGCCATTCCTTGGTAGACAAAGGTTGCTTTACTAAATCAATCTTAAAAATTGCGCTCGCAGCTTGAACCAATCTTTCAATTATTTTAGCAGTCAGGTCGCTCTGAGGATCTCTGGTTAAGGGATCGCTTTGCTGGGGGATAACCTCACATAAATTTTGCGCTAAATCTGTCTCAAACATCTGCCGATATAGCTGCTTGTCTGTATTTAAGATCATTGACCCATGCTGCAACAACGCTTTTCCGCGACGAAGTTGAGCGCTACCAATTACTTTATTACCAGCGGTGGTGAGCAAATCTGCACCTGTGGCCGTGGCAAAACAATTTTGCTGCTGAATATATTCTGTGGTGGCAATACCATAGTTCAAGTCCACACCAAGCGATCGCCAGCCAGTAATTAGGAACTGACATATGTGTTGATACACTTCCAACCTCTTTCCTGGTGCAATTGAAGTTACGATAGCATAGGTTAAATCTCCTTGATGCAGAACTGCTCTACCGCCTGTAGGACGACGGATGATGTCAAGGGGTTGACCTTGCCAAGTTAAATCATGCCAAGAGTCGGGATATTCTGACTGATGATATCCTAAAGAAATCGCCGCTGGTTGCCAAGTATATAGCCTCAAGGTTGGAGGGTGTTTTCCCTGACGATGCTGCTCAAGCAAATAACGATCAATTGCCATCTGCATCGCCCCTGATGCTTCCATCGGCGGTATGTAACGCCATTTAGAACTCATGGAAGATAATTCGCTCCTAATAGTTAGCAAATTTAATTGGTAATAATCTTCAGTATGGTCTAATCTTCTGTCAAAACTGTGGATAACTTGTGGATAAACTGGGATATTGATTACTTTTCTGTGGAAAAACTCTTTTACTGTGAGTTTGAATTAAGTTTGAAACTTTTGTCGGCTGACAAAATTAATGCGATCGCTCAATAAAGAAATTGTTTGATTCAAAGCGCGATCTTTTCTTAGCTGTTTGGCAATTTTGTCGCAGCTATACATCACCGAAGTATGATCTTTACCCCCAAATTTTTCGCCAATGCGGGGTAAGCTTAGGTCAGTATGTTGTCGCATCAGATACATGGCGATATGTCGAGCATTACTAATCTCTCTGCGTCGGGAACTGCTTTTTAAATCTTCGATCGAAACATTTAAGATCTCTACCGCCACTTCTAAAATAGTATCTGGGGAAGCTGTAATTTGTTCTACTTTTGGATTTAGAGCAGAGGCAATATTTTCCACCGTCATTGATAGGTTAGAAAGAGAAATATAGGCGATCGCTCTAATTAATGCTCCCTCTAATTCTCGAATGTTAGAAGTATATTGACTAGCAATATATTCGACTGCTTCTCGTGGTAAACGAATATTTTCTGATTCGGCTTTCTTTTGTAAAATTGCCATGCGGGTTTCTAAGTCTGGCACTTGTACATCGGCAATCAAACCCATAGAAAATCTAGAACTCAAACGCTCCTGTAGTTTAGGAATTTGCTGAGGCGGGCGATCGCTGGCTAAGACTACTTGTTTTCCTGCTTCGTGTAGAGTATTAAAAGTGTGGAAAAATTCTTCTTGAGTGTATTCTTTCCCTTCGATAAACTGAATATCATCTATCAGCAAAATGTCAGCAGTGCGATAATGCTCACGAAAAGCTTGAATGCTATCGTTACGAATCGCCACAATTAGATCGTTAGTAAATTGTTCGGTCGAAACATAAAAAACTTTAGCTTCAGGGTTAATTTCCAGATGATAATGCCCAATTGCCTGCATCAAATGAGTCTTGCCTAATCCCACTCCTCCACAGAGAAATAGGGGATTAAAATCTCGTCCAGGAGACTCTGCTACGGCTAAAGATGCAGCGTGTACCATACGGTTTGTCGGTCCCACCACAAAACTATAAAAAGTATATTTAGGGTTTAACTTGTTCGGCTTGAGGGCATTTTTGTCGCCAGCAGATGTTTGCTGCTCCTGAGCCAAATCAGTTGATTTGCTCAACAATGATAGATCTTGCCCTTGCTGAGACTTGAGACAAATTTCCCAAGATCTTCCCGTAACTTCGGTAACGGCATCACTAATAATGCCTAGATAATGCTTTTGCAAATGGCTCATCACAAAAGCATTAGGGGT
This sequence comes from Pleurocapsa sp. CCALA 161, assembly GCF_003003995.1. Lineage (GTDB taxonomy): Bacteria > Cyanobacteriota > Cyanobacteriia > Cyanobacteriales > Xenococcaceae > Waterburya. Next base: position 7,791 of record NZ_PVWF01000154.1, read on the forward strand.
CACAATAGTTATTTTCTGAACATCAAAGCTTTCAATGATGGCATTCTGAATCCAAGTTTCAAAGGTAGGGCGACTTAACCTTTGTTTAAGAAGTTCTAGAACGTTTTCCCATAATTGCTCTGAAGAAATTGCCACTCTATTATCTGACCAGCGAAGATGATATGAAGTCAAGCTCGGCTACTTCTCCAGCAGCTTGCAAAATTAACTTGTAAGATTTTACCAGTAGAGTTGGATTAGGATCGGTAATATTTACTATCAAAATTCTAATCGTTAAAACTTCCTTGATAGACAATATACTTCATGAACAACTTTTGTGAAATCTAGTAATCAACGTAAATTAATCCATGAACAGTCCCTCTGTCGCCCTAATAGGCTCACCTGTACTTAGAAGCCGAGCGCAACTCGTTGGGCAAATCCCAGACCATAATATCATAGAGCTTATTGACCGCTTAATTGACACTGTAATTGCCAATCAAGGAGTAGGAATTGCTGCACCACAGATTTCTCAACCTTACCGCATTTTCATCATTGCTTCTCATCCCAGCGATCGCTATCCTCATGCTCCAACTATGCCACCAACAGCAATGATTAATCCTCGTCTGCTGTCTCATGGTCAAAACATCGTCAAAGACTGGGAAGGATGCTTAAGCGTACCCAATACTAGAGGTTTAGTCCCGAGATATCAGCAAATTAAGGTTGAATATACTACTAGATCTGGCGAAGTAAAACAGGAAATTCTCACAGACTTTATTGCGCGTATTTTTCAGCATGAATTAGATCATCTCGATGGCATTATCTTTACAGATCGCATTAGCGATCCGCAAGACCTATATACAGAAGCTGAATATCGTCAGTTAATTAAAAAATCAACACAAAAAATAACAAGTTGATTTTCTGCTCAAATTCAGACTAAGACAAGCATGAAAATATATCAGTCAAATAC
>NZ_PVWF01000031.1 GCF_003003995.1 Pleurocapsa sp. CCALA 161
AATAGTCAATTACTGCACCGACAAGCGGATGCAGCTTGTAACTACACCAAATGATGCGTTACGTTCGGACGATTGACAAGACAACCAAAGTTGCCACACCGCGTGGTGTCACGCCCTGCTCTTCCGACCCAAAGGTAGAAGAGAGAATTAGAGTTTTTTACGCTCACGCTAAAGTTTTTACCTGTCGGACGTATTCTTCGACAGAACCTCTAACTTTAAGTTTTCATGGTTCGACTACAATATCGTTGTTACGCCTCTGTAAGGGAGCTACCCGTCGTCGCTTACAATTCCTCTTTCCCTGTTGGGATGCCATGTATCAGAACGGACTCTTTCATTTGTAGTTATTGTATTATTTCAGATTTTGATTTTAAGTTCAAGTTCTCGATTTAAGCGGTATCCTTCGGATGTTTGTTTCCTGGTCGGGCTTTCATCTCAAGGTACAAGACGCATGAGTTTTCAGCCCGACATTAATTTATAAAAACTTGACTTCTATTATCGTTCGTTTAGCTTTTGCCAAAGGTGCAGATCAAATTCATGTAGGTTTAACTAAAAATGGAAATAAAACCTTTGTTGGTGAGATAGTTCATAGCGATGATTTAGTAGTTAGTCACTACAACAAATTGTTCGAGGTAGATGGGAATAGCTGTGTAGGTAGTGTAGGAACTATTTGTATTGCTAGTGATGAAGTAGCCAATGATCTAATAGAAGATATTGAAGCAATCCAAGCTGCCAGACCTGTTAATGCAAGAGGAAACAAATATCCTTTCGTATTCTTAAGAGTGCTGACGGAAGAAGATATTATCTTCAATAAAGGTGTGGGTGGTGCGCCCCATCGTCTAACATTCTTGGATGTAGAATGTATTAACGTAGAAGCTGATGCACCAGATGAAATAGTAGCTATAGAGCCACCTGCTACTCACAAGTTCGCAGAACGAAGTGCTGTAGTTGTTCCTCGTTCTTCCTATGGCACTGTAAAGTATCGCCCACAAGTGTTAGCTCCTCACTTCGCTCAGAGAAGTGCAGCCCGTAGAGGTTTAGAAGTAAGTAGTAGTGCTACTCAAAAGTTTGCAGAACGAAGTGCAGTCCCTTCCTTCAACAGAAATGTTGTAGAAACTCCTCAAGTAAATGCAGAAGGGGTGGTAGAGAAATCTCTTGAAGGAAAAGGACAATCTAGACAAGACAAATTAAATGCGATCGCAGTAGCAATGAAAGCTGCGGGTATGAGTAGTCTTGAAATTGCTCAGGCTCTAAAGGCTGAATTAGAACTTGTTTTCTAATTTAAACAGTTAAATAACTATAAACCCAATAGCCCCTAATGTTTTAAAACTGATGGGGCTTTATTTATTAAACATTTTGTAAATAAGAAAGATAGATGGAGAATGAACAAGTTATGCCTAATCCAAATTCAAGTAATTCAAATAGTAATGTCAATTCTCATGGAAGAGAGCGAATCAATATTGATGAGAGAATTGCTAAGAAACAATCTAGAGCTAATGGTGCAAATGATAAATTCAGGAATAATTTCAGAGCTTCAAATAAACAAATTGCTGTTAGCAGTGGGGAAGCTATTGAGGATAGATTACTCTATGAAGCCAGCAAGGATCTAGAAGAGCAACTATTAGACCAACAATATGAGGCAGTATTCAGAGCCAATAACAGATATGTAGAAATGGTTAATAATGCTGTGGCTCAGTTAGAAGCTGAAGAAGATGAAGAAGCCCGTCTGCTTATGGAAGTAGGCTTTATGATAGCAACGGAGAAATTTTGGTCGCTAAGGAAAAATCACATTCTGTAACCCTTGTAAACAAAGGGTTTTGATTTTTCTCTTAAAATCACAAAGCGATCGCCGAGCAAATTAAAGAAGTTGGGGCAGATTATGTTCTGACTCTCAAAGCCAACCATCCTACTCTGGCAAAAGAAGCTCAGAATTGGTTTGAAAAGCACAAACATCAGATTGAGCAGACTCAAAGCATTAGAACAGAATCGTTCTGCGAAGCAGGACATCATCGTATTGAGAAACGTTGCTTTTTCTCAGTTCCCGTCGAGCAGGTGTTTGAGAGAGCTAGTATCAAGCGTTGGACTGGACTTCAAACATTAATTGTAGAACAAAGTACTCGTCAGCTTTGGAATAAAACTACGGTAAGCTTAAGATTTTTTCTCAGTTCTCTCAATTCCAATTTTGCCGATTTTCCTGGTTCAATTCGTAGCCACTGGGGAGTAGAGAATCAGTTACATTGGTGCCTGGATGTAGTTTTTTCGGAAGATGACTCTCGGATTCGCAAAGATCATGCTCCGCGAAATATGACTATCCTTAGAAGATTGGCTCTCAATTTGCTACGCCAGGATAAATCTTCTGGCAGTTTGAAGATGAAACGCTACCATGCTGGATTGAATAATAATTTCTTACTTCAGGTTTTGTCTAATTCTGGCATATTTTGACTTAATATTTTGATGCGATTACCCTGACACGGTAATTCATTACCTGAAGGAAAAAAAGACCCAGAGTTTAAGAAAAAACCTCGCTTAGCCTTAGAATTAATTGATAAAAGTAGAGCGCGAGGATATCAACCAGAAATAGTCTTAGTCGATGCAGGGTACGGAAACAATACAAACTTTCTGCTTGAATTAGAAAAAAGAAAATTGAAATATTTAGGAGGACTGGCTAAAAACAGAAAGGTACAAGTTGTCAACTCGACCAAACTAACACAAGAGATAAGATTAGATGTTCTAGCAGAGTCATTATCAGAAGAGGCTTTTACTAAAACTACAATCAATTTAGAACAAGCCAGAACAGTTTGGGTGGCAACTATTGAAGTAAAAATATCGCGTCTAATTGGTCATAGAAAAATAGCTATCGTAATGAATGCACCGACCTTTGGCGATGCAGATGATATAGATTACTTCATTACCAATGTAGAACCATCTAAAGTAACATCTCAATGGATAGTAGATACTTATTCTGACAGAAATTGGGTAGAAGTATTTTACCGAGAAGCCAAAGGATGGTTAGGACTGAAAGAATATCAAACTAGAGGAATCAAAGCTTTAAAGAGGCATTTTATTCTGGTATTTTGTGCTTATACTTTTATCTTATGGCATAAGCTTACTGGCGGATTAAGACGGCGTTGGGCTAACAAGCCAATCACTACTTTTCCTGAAGCTTTGGAGGCATTTCGTACAGCTATGTCTTATCGTTTTGTTCAATGGCTTAACTATAATCAAGACGTGTTTGCTGCTTATAAAGCGAGCTTGGGGTTTGTTTGGGCTTAGTTTTTGTTTAAGTCCCGTTATTTTGTTCCCGCCAGTCTTTAGTTAAATCACCACGAAAAGCAGCAGCCAGAACAGATTGACGGAATTGATTTAGTAGGGGTTTAATTGCTTTTAGTTCTTGTTTTACTGCGGTGCTTCTTGTTTGTAGGGCTTCTATTTTAGTGACTATGCGTTTCTGTTCGTTGAGGGGCGGTAGAGGAATTCGAGTAGATAAAATAAAATCTTTAGGAACACGCCTTTGACCTACTACACCTGTCATGTTCATAGCAGCATTATGTATGTAGCTATTTTGACGCAAAAAAGAATGTAGATATTGGGGTGAAATTGCACCATAACTACGCAAAGTATAAAACTCTGTAGAACCGCAAGCTAAACCATTGCAAAGATTTTTAGCAATAGCAGATTTTCCATTTTCCATACAAGGAGTTATTTTGGCAAAAATTACATCTCCATCTGCGAAGTGGGTATATCCTTTTCTAACCTTTCCTAATTTTCTACACTCAACATCTGGTGAAATAGTTCCAGTCTTTTCGTCAACTGCTGCCATTGGTATAAAAGACACATCTAAATCATCTGACAAATTTTTGTCGTGTTTAGGATTTAATACACAAAGCTCACTTAAAGACTCAACTTCCCATCTAATAGGTAACTTATCAGTGTCAATCAATCTAATTTCTCCTCAACCTTTAACAACAAAAATCTATCTTTCAAAACCTTGACCTATCCGAAACTTATGACCCAGCGCAATAATCCAAAATCTAAAATAGCCCACCTCTACAGTTAATAACTTCTTGCTCTATTTCCTCTCGATTTAATAGAGGTTTGCCTGAAGCTACAATCTTGGCTCTAATCTGGCGTAAGCATTGTCCTAACTCTGTTTGCTTGGGTTGTTTTTCTCTATTCATCTTCAACTTAAAAAATTAACCATAGAATAAGCCAAAACTGCTTTATCTTCTGTGACCATAACTAAATCATTCTCCAAAGCCTGACACATCAAAAGACGGTCAAAGGGGTCACGGTGTAATGATGGTAGTTTAATCAATTGTGCAATAGTATTTTCATCAATAGTCAGACTATCAAAAGAGTGCCGTTTTCTTTGTTTGGGTAAATAGATTTCAGGAGATTCAGGAAAAGGTAGTTTTCCCAGTTGATATTTAATCGTGCATTCCCAAATAGAAATAACACTCACAAATACTTCGTTGTCTAAATTACTAATCTCTTGACGATATTTTTCTGATAGTCGTTCATTACCACTAATAAACCACAAGAATATATGAGTATCTAAAAGAAGTTTCATTCAAATAAATCTAAAATATCGTCTGGTAATGGTTCATTAAAATCATCAGGAACAGTAAATTCATCTTTACATAATCCAAAGGGACGCTGTTCAATTTTTTGTTTATGCTGGTCAAGAGATTCTACAAATTGTAGAACCTGTTGTTGTTGGTCTAATGGCAAATTACGCCACTTTTCTATTAACTGTTGTTCTGTATTCATAATCCAAACTTTTTACTGTTTCCTCTATTATCCTGCTTCTTCCTCAACTGCTGGACTATCCAACAACTCGGTTAAAGCTTCCATATCTTCCATTGCTGTTTGCAACCTCAGCATAATTTCTGCTGCTATTTCATCTGGTTCGGGTAAATCATCAGCATTTTGTAAACTCTCATCCCGTAACCAAGATATATCTAGATTCTCACCCCGTTTAGTAATATCTTCCCGACTAAAACATCTAAACCTACCCTCTTCTCCTAAATCAGTCCGAGGACTCTTGCCATTAGGGTCATCACCATAGCATGACTCAAACTCGGCAAAATGCTTTCTAGTTAAAGGAGTACGTTTACCAAAGGAAGGCATATTAGTTCTGAGGTCATAAAACCAAACTTCCTTAGTATTCCCTTTCTCTGTTTTACCTCTTTGGAAAAATAGAACATTAGTTTTAACCCCTGGAGCGTAGAAGATACCAGTAGGCAAACGCAAAATGGTATGCAGGTTACACTTATCCATCAAGTCAGCCCGAATATTGCGCCCCTGTCCATCTTCAAATAAAACATTATCTGGCAATACAACTGCTGCCCTACCTTCTGGTAATAGCCCTCGATAGATATGTTCTAAAAATGCCAACTGTTTGTTAGAAGTTTGGTAAGTAAAATCATCTCTAGTTGGTTTACCTCCTCCTTTCTTAGTGCCAAATGGCGGATTAGTTAGGATTACATTAGCCTTGGGTAATCTTTGACCGTCTGCTGATAGGCTGTCTCCTAACTCTACATCTCCTTCAATGCCGTGTAACATCATATTCATCAGTAATAAACGATGAGCATCCTGTACTAATTCAATACCGTAGAATGCTTTATCTCGTTGAAAGTTTTGCTCGTCTACTGATAGGTCAAATAAATTATCTGTTTGCTTTTTGATATATTTATCGGCAATTGTCAGAAAACCTCCCGTTCCTGCTGCGGGGTCTTGTATTAGTTCTCCTGCTTGGGGTTTGATTAAAGAAACCATACAGTCAATTAAAGGACGTGGCGTAAAATATTGACCCGCACCTGATTTCTTTTCACTGGCATTCTTTTCTAGTAACCCTTCATATAAATCCCCTAAGCCTTCTTCCTTGGCTGAGTACCAATCAAGAGAATCCAGGCTAGTTACTATTGTTGCTAGATTCTTGGGTTTCTTCAAAGCAGTCTGAGCATTAGCAAAGATAGCCTGTATTCTTTCATTTGCGACTTCTGAACCAAGCTTTAACAGTAAAGCACGATAAAAGGTCAGTTGTTCGATACCTTCTTTAGTGACTAAATCATCCCACCGATATTCTTCTGGCAATATATCTTCTTTCCCTGTCTCCTGCATCATCTTCAGAAACAAGAGATAGGTTAACTCTGTAACATACTGTAGATAGGTAATCCCATCATCCCGCAGTACATTACAAAGACTCCAGAGTTTAGCAACAATATCGGTAGTAACGTTCATTCAATCTCGGTTAAAAAGGCACTCAAACAAAGTAACACTTTAACCTATAAGGGTTTGGTAGTAGCGATATTTCTTACGATTTCTTTGTGGTTAAGCTTTCTCTTGCCACAACTCTTGATTAATCTCACTTAATACTGTTTCCAATTCCCCACCAAAAGTTTGATTAATCCTTTTAAAACCACCTTGAGCTTTAAACTGTCCTTGGTCAAAGGCATCTCTATCAACAATAGTTTCTTGCTTTAACTGCTTCCCTATACGTTCCAACCATTTACGCTGTGGTGGTTTCCAGTTTTTAGAAGCCAGTATCTTATTCATTGCCCTATCTACTCTCGTTTCATGACTGATTAGGGCATCTCCTAAAGCTGCTTGACGGACAAAGCCAATGATAGACGCTGCAATATCTTCATTAGTAGATTCTCGCCATGCTACTTGTAGATGCTTCTCTGGATAACCAGCAGTATCAAGCTCTAGTTTTAATTCTTTAAGCTGACTGCGGGTTAAATCTCTGGGACGTTGAGTAACTAATAACAGTGCAGGAATCTTATTCATATTTTCCACAATAAAGCTACGGAAGCTATTTAAATAATCCTCTGGTTTTTCTGCATTGCCATAACCAGTCTCAATACCAATTAATTCATCTTCATGATGAGAAATTAAGACTGGTTTCCTACCACCGTCTTTTCTATCTAATATTTGAGCTATTAACTTTCTTTCTTTAAACCATTGGGAAATTGCTTCTGGCTGACTACCCTGTAAGTAATCTCCGATATCTTCTACGGGCATTCCTGTAATACTTTCTATCTGTTCTTTGCTACTCTGACTAAGGTGTCTTCTTTTACTCTGTAGCTTGGCTAGTAATTGGTCGATGACTTCGGGTAGTGCTTCATCTTCTACAGTATCTAACTCATCTATCAACTGAGTAAAAGAAATATTAGGATTAACTACTACGGGTTTCATAGACGAAACTGGGGCTATTCCTTCATAAAGCCTTACTGCATCATAGATTTTAAATACTTCTTTACCTATCTCATCACAAAGTCTTGTAGCTCTACCTAACATCTGTTCGTAGAGGATACGAGAATTAACCCGACGCAAAAAGACTAAATTACAAATAGCTGGAACATCTATACCAGTAGTTAATAAATCTACCGTAACTGCAATCTTAGGTAAGACTTCATTTCTTAACTCTCTAATCTTCTGTAAGGGCTTATCTGCTTTACCCGTAATTTTAACCACTGCATCATCTTCTACATTGCCATATAGTTTTTCTAACTCTTGCTTGAGTAGATTAACTACCATATCCGCATGGTCATCAGTAGCGCAGAAGATTAAAGTTTTCTCTGGAAGAATAGGGTCGATGTATTGTGCTAATACCTCACATACGACACGGTTAAAAGGTTCTGTAATTACCTGACGATTAAACTGTTGGACTTCTATCTTTACTTCGTCTGGTGCATGAACTAAATCCAACTCACCTGTTAGGGGGTCAAAATATTCCATATTTTCCCCTTGTTCCCAAACTATCCCATTTTCAGATAGTTCGGTCTTAATCTTAATTGGTGGTTCGTGGTCAATTAACCAACCCTCAATTACTGCTTCTCTATAGCTATAGGTATATACGGGGTCGCCAAATATCTGAGTTGTGTGTAAAGCAGGAGTAGCGGTTAGTCCAATTTTAACGGCATCAAAATAATCCAATACCCGACGGTATTTAGAAATATAGTCTTTGAAGTCCCGATATACTAGCTCTGTCTCGCTTAGTTCTTTATCTAGTAAATAACCTCTGTGGCACTCATCGACAACAATACAGTCATAATCATCTACTGTTGGTATTTCTGTATTATCCCCTGGATAAAATAATTTCTTGACGAAGCTTTGAACTGTAGCGATATTAACTTTAGTTTCCAGCTCTACACCATTCTCTTTCAGTTCTCTAATTTCAAAGATATCGGCAAAAGTTTGTAAGTTTTCTATGCGAGTATCTTTAAAAGAATTAGCTGCTTGTTCCCCTAATGCGGTGCGGTCAACCAAAAACAAGATACGGTTAAATCTTTTAGCTTTTAACAGACGATAGACCAACAATATAGCGGTCTTAGTTTTACCCGTCCCTGTTGCCATTGCTAACAGTAATTGACGCTGATTATCTGCTAAGGCTGATTCTACTTTCTTAATTGCTTTTTTTTGATAGTCCCGTAGTTCGATATTGTAGTTAAAATCTTCTTGCTCTAATTTCTCATGGGCTTGCTCGTTATCCTGCTGAAGTAACTTAACTAGACCCTCTGGACTTTTCCAACCTTGTAACGGACGACGAAGATTATTGGGGTTACGAACATCACAAAACCAGATACCGCTTTTAGTATGTAGCTGTTCTAAATATTCTCTGCCATTAGTAGCAAATACGAAAGGAACTTTATATTCTCTCCAAGGAGAACCATCAACAAAAGTTTCATCACCTTTAATTTGATAGCCCTTGCTATACCTTTTAGCTTGGTCGATATCTCCCGATACATCTTTACTATGGCGTTTAGCTTCTACTACTCCTACTACTTCTAATCCTATAAACAGAGCATAATCAGCCCGACCATTCTTAGTTGGATATTCGGCAATAGCTAGATTCTTTCCTTTTTCTGGTCTTGTTCCCTTGGAATAAGTTAAGTTATCTGAATCTACTTCCCAACCAGCTTTTGACTAATTGGGTATCATGAACCCCTAAAAAAGCAAAGTTGGCTGAAACTGCCATGAATGAAATGCGATCGCTTAAATTATCTTACTCATTTAGATTACCCAATTTGAAACTAATAAAAAATACTTAATCAGAATAAAATCATATCCGCCCTGAGCTATGGCGTAAAACTAGCTTTCTTTTTTACTTATTTATTTGACTAAAAAATCAATATTATGACCAAAACAATTAAAGAATTAGTAGAGACTGAAGTAATTTATTGCGTATCCTCTCTTGTACATACGCTGACGCAAGAAAACAAACTTGAAGAAGAACAAGCCTTAGAGCTATGGACTGCTCCTATTGATTATGGTGCAGCCAAATACGAATTAGAACTAGAACAGGATTATGTCTTTAAGCACTTCTGCACTGAAGATAATCAGTATTACTTTGGAGTAAGGAATAAAGACGCAGTATGGAGAATTGACCCAATTCATAACGATGAAGAGACTGCTATCTATGAATGGTTTGAGATTTATAGAGGCGGTAGTTTAGATGATTATCGCCAAGAGATTTTCGAGCATTGGATAGTTAGTTCTTGGCTAGCAGATAAATTAGAAGCTAAAAGCGAGACTATTATTCGTGATTTTTACGGACTTACTATTTGGTGTAGGGCTACCACTGGCCAATCAATTGCGCTTGATTATGTTATTCAGAAAATCTACAAAGAATTAATTTCAAAATAACTATTTAATTTTATCTACCACGTAGTTCTATCTCACTTCACTAATTAACTACATAAAGGTAAAAACAAATGTTTCACGAAACAATATTACAGATTCAAGAAGAATTACATTACCATAAGACCCAACAGGAAAAACTTGAGCAGGAACTATATACACTCAAATCTTGTGAAGAGTTTTCTAGTCAAGCTTTTGACTATGTTAAGGAAACAATAGAACAAATCCAAGATCCTAAATATCTTGAGCTATTTAAAGAAAGTCTATTAAGTCTTTTTCCTTCAGAATCACCCATCTATCCCATCTATTTAGAGAAAAAGTTTGAGGAAGAAGATCCTGATACAGTAGTAGCCATCTTTCACTCAGAGGAACATACTAATGATTATGTTGAGAAGATAAATTCTTATCCTATTCCCACGAAACAAGTAGAAGAAAAGAAAGAGTTCGGCCCGTTATCTTATTATGAATTAACAGGTAAACCAGATACAAGACCTGATACGTTTACTGACTTAGCTCCTAACATCACTTACTCTTCTAGTGGTAGAGCCTACGTTGGCTTCCATGATCGGGTAGAGGCAGAAGAATTTAGAGATACTATTTCTGAGCCTTCTATGTTTAGTGATACCGACACTATGAACGGCTATGAGTATGAGGTTAAATTCTATTGCGATCGCGAGTATCTACAACAATTTATAGGAGTTAAGCTTCAACTCGTCGAAGAGGAGCAAGTTGTTAATCCTAACTTTGAAAAGATTGATGGCGAGATAATTTATAATCACGTAGATAGTATTTGCTATATAGCTTTTAGTGCTAAAGGACGGGCTGACAACTACGGTAGCTATCTTACTAGGATTTTAGATATTGCTGAGAAATATACAGTAAGTAAAGACCCTCAGATTGTTGATGCCAAATACGAGCTAAGACTTGAAGGATGTTCTTTAGATGACGCACTACACTTACAAAGCTTTAATCTCAAAAGGGATTGGGAACATCCCGACAATAAAGAAGTTAGCAAAGACTGGGAATTAAATAGAAAACGCCCTGCTCCTCAAGCATACAAACCTGCCGCTAAACTTATTCCGCTTGAAGAAATAGAACTAGGTGAAATAGTTTATCTAAATAGTGTTAGTAACCAATACAAAGTTCTTAATAAAGTTGAATTAGATAACAAACTACATCTATGGCTAAGAAAATGTCAGATGTAGCTTCGTCTCCACGAAGGAAAGCTTCCATCTGTAATGAAAGAACAGCTTCTTTTATCGTCAAAGACGTAGCTTGATAATTTCGTTCCTACTGCTCCTTCGCTCCGCTTCGGAGAGAACGAACGTGTGAAGTGCAGTATTGTAAACCTTAAGTAAAATAAAATCTGGTGTGGAATTGGTGCGATAATTACTTTACGTACCTCGAAAGCACCAATTAGTAAGAGTTGAAAGCTGAAGAGATCCTGCTCCCAAAGCAGGCGCGCTACCAAGCTGCGCTACATCCCGTTGCGTTTTTGCACTATGGACTAGAATAGCACAATTCGATTAAATTAAGCTCAGCAATATACGAGTATTGGTGGTGGAAGTAATACTTAAAAGACTAAAAATCAAAATCAGGCATTAGCTTCAACACTCCCATACCTAAATCCTCACCGTTGATTGATTTAACTTCAAACCAAGCCAGCATATCTTTTGCTTGAGGATTACCTCGGTTTGCCCCTGTCGCTCCCATAGCGATTACTAAGCCACAGTAGCCTTTGGTTTTTTTACAACGTTGATGCCATTTTTCTAAAGCTTTAGCTTGTTGTACTACATCCTGAGAATACTCCGCAAAGATATATAGTTCATCATCTTCGGTTTGCAGCATACCTAAGTCATAAACCTCCCCATTAAAAGGATCGTGACCAGGATTGAAACAAACAGCTTTTAACCCCCCAGCATCTTGAATTCTGGTAATTAAACGATTTGCCTTAGAGCGAGTAGTTTGGATGAAAATCGTTGGTAGTTCCGCAGTTTTAGTCGTAACTTTTGCCGACTGACAGTAAGTTTTTGACTGGTGCTGAAGTTGTTTAATCAATTCTCTAGGTATGCTGGCTAAACTGACCAATGCACCATCAGGAATTAAATCTTCTTGGAACGGCATATTTGTTTCTGGGGAAAAGCCAGTAAAATCGCTGTGTCCCATATCCAGCAATTCTGCTGATAATTCTGGTAAGGTAGAAACTTTGGTAGTAATTGTCCGTTTCTGCTCTGTTGTAGCTGGTAGAGCAATCCGATAGGATTTAGTTACTGCTTCGATTGGCTCTTGAGCAAGAATGGCACGATGGCGATCGCAAAAACGTTGTAAAGATTCTAAAGTAGCGTAAACAATGCTGGTTTCGGCTTCGTCTAGAAAATGGCGCATTCCTTCAAAAGGATGCAGACTACCAAAAAAGGCTTCCATTGATGGCTCGTCTACAACACTGTTTTCGGGGTCTTCTACCTCTTCATAATTGAGAAACCAACAGTCTTGAGCTAAAAAGGCTTTTTCTAACTCTGCTGCTGAGTGATGATCGCCCAAAGCTGCTTGACGAAACTGTTTGAGGGAATCTAAAGAGCGATAAATCAACACTCCATATTCTGCCGACATCATGCCCATAACACAGATGTATACTCGTTCAATTTCACAGTCTTTTAACTCCACCTGTAAAATATCGCTGTCGGCTAACAATTCCCAAGGAGCTTGTGACCAAATCTTGCTAGCAACCCGATCAATTGCCTCTTCATAGATAGCAGGCAATGGACTCGGCTGATCTTCTTCCATGACTGCAAAACCTTCAAACAGACGATCTATCAAAGGTAATTGAGGAGCATATTCAACGTTAATTCCCAAATCTTGCAGGACTCCTCGCAGGAAAAACTGAATTTCGCGATCGCGCACCACAATTTTTTGCGGGCGACAAGGCTGAGTTGGGTGGTGTGGCGATTCAATTGCTCGTAATAAAGTTCGTACCACTGCCTCCATACCCATATCTTCTGCTACCACATCCATGGCGCGGACAGCACCCTCAGAACCATCCACCCAGATGATACACTGGTCATCGGTGTTTTTTACCCCATCTAAATGTGATGCCATACTGCCTAGGGAACGGCGATCTCCTTCCCAAACAACACTTGCCAGGGGAATTTTTTGTAGTCTACTTCTAGTGGTGGGGGGAAGAGTGGTCATATATATTTATCGCTATTTGTCGCTACGTTCTTTGTTTTATACTATCTGCTTTGTTTTCTTGGGCAGTTTGCAATAGTAAACCATACTCCATACCCTCAACAACTGCTTGGTAGGAAGCGTCTAAAATATTGGCAGATACGCCTACAGTTGTCCAGCGTTCAACCCCATTACTTGATTCTACTAAAACACGAGTCTTGGCTGCTGTGCCTGCACTACCATCAAGAATACGAACTTTATAGTCTGCTAGATAGAAATCGGCGATTTGAGGATAAAATTCAACTAAAGCTTTGCGTAAAGCGCTGTCCAAGGCTGCCACGGGTCCATTGCCTTCTGCTACCTCCAATAAGTTTTTGCCATCTACTTCTACTTTAATAGTCGCTAACGCTTTACTGGCAGGATTATCTTGTTCTTGATAAATATTACAGTGAACTTGAAAACCTTTGAGTAAAAACAATTGTTTGCCAGGAGTAAGAATTGAGCGCATTAATAATTCAAAGCTGGCTTCTGCTGCCTCAAATTGATAGCCTTCATTCTCTAAGATTTTAAGCTTGTCAAGAATCTGACGACAGGTAAGATCTTGTTTGCTTAAATTGATGCCAAACTTGGCGGCATAATGTAAGACATTGCTTAATCCTGACTGATCAGAAATGACAATTCTGCGTTCATTGCCCACTAATTCTGGCTGAATATGTTCGTAAGTTAAAGGATTTTTCTCAACCGCCGAAACGTGAACTCCTGCCTTATGAGCAAATGCCGATCGCCCGACAAAAGGAGCATGATCATTAGGAGCTAAATTAACAATCTCGCTAATCAAACGACTAGTAGGACTTAAGTCACTTAGCTGTTTTTGCCCTAAACAAGAGTAATTTAATTTTAACTGCAAATTCGGAATCAATGTACAAAGGTTGGCGTTCCCACATCTTTCACCATAACCATTCATTGTTCCCTGAATCATCGTTGCTCCAGACATCACAGCAGCGATCGCATTGGCCACCGCCACTCCTGCATCGTTATGAGTATGAATACCTAATTTACCTTTGAGATCTGGTATGATCTGAATTACTTCTGTGACAATCTGAGTTACTTCGTGGGGCAATGTACCGCCGTTAGTATCGCACAGAGCTAGCCATTCTGCTCCTGCGGTTAAAGCTGTTCTTAGGGTTAAAACCGCATATTCAGGATTATGTTTGTAACCATCAAACCAGTGTTCAGCATCATAGATTACTCGTCTGCCTTGACTCCGCAAATACTCAATGGTGTCACGAATCATCGCCAAGTTTTCAGCCTGACTGGTTTTGAGAGTTTCCGTAACGTGGAGATCCCAAGATTTGCCAAAAATTGTCACCCAAAGAGTACCTGCTGCCAAGATCGCCTGGAGCATTTTATCTTCGCCTACTGCTAGATGAGGGCGACGAGTAGAGCAAAAAGCTACTATTTGCGAATTCTGCAAAGGTTCTTCCTTTAATTGCCAAAAAAACTGGACATCTTTAGGATTTGCTCCTGGCCATCCTCCTTCAATAAAAGGAACTCCCAAGCGATCAAGCTGTCGCGCAATTTTTAGCTTGTCATCTAAAGACAAAGAAATACCTTCTCCTTGAGAGCCATCTCTAAGGGTGGTGTCATAAACCTGAATTACTGATTTTTGCTTCATTGAGTTAATTGGTGCAACCATCATTAACAAATGTTAAGTTACTTAGAGAGAAATATTTTAATTACCCAAGCTTGAGATTTTTTTATGCCTACCGTAACTGTACAGTGAACAATGAGCAGTGAGCAATGAGCAATCAGTAATCAGTAATCAGTAATCAGTAATCAAAATGAACATTTTTAAAATATCTCCGCTCATTCGTATCACTCTTTTATCACTTTATGTTGGTTTAACAGTACCGCTGCCGTTTCTTGCCGACTTTACTGATGCCCCCATACCATCATGGCTGTTGTGGCTTGGTATTGCTTTGGGTGCGATCGCTGTATATGCTGCTCTCAGTGAACGGGTAATTTTAGATGATGACCAGATTCAGGTGACTTATCCCAACTGGGTGCCAGCGTTTTTCCGTAAAGGTTGGTCTTTGTCTTGGCAAGAAATCGATAACTTAAAAATGCGTACTACTGGACAGGGTGGCTTAGTTTATTATTTCACTTCTGCTACTGCTGAGAAAGCTTATTTATTGCCAATGCGGGTAGCTGGATTTAACAAAATGGTCAATTTAGTCACAGATAAAACTGGCATTGATACGGTTGATATTCGTCCTCTGTCTCAACCCTGGATGTATTTGATTCTGTTTGCCTGCACGATGATTTTATGGTTTTTAGACGGTTGGACAATCTGGACGGCAACTCAAATATCTGTCTGATAGATTTAAAGCCGTACGTAAAAACGTTAGGACATTGTTGAAATACTACTTTCTACTACCTATTTGCGAAGCTTATCCTTTAGGACTACTTTCGATTTGTAGGCTAAGAGCTAGGGCAAAGCCCTTTACTGAATTATAGGATCTTGGGCATAGTTGAGACGTATTTGTTCTAGTTCCCTAATTTTTGCCACAGCGGTTTGGATTTCTTGACAGTAATATTCCATTAGCTTGATATCTGTCGCTGGATTGAGGTTTTGTAGCTGTTCTGAACAGTAAATTTGTCGTCTTTGATAGTTTACCTGTTCTAAGGAGGCGATCGCTTCTGCTACTCTAACCTGGGTGCGGAAAACATCTTCTTGAGTTTTTTCGTCAAGATGAAATAGTTTTGTCACAGCCATCATTGCTTTAGGGAAACTAGCACTAAGATTGTGTAACTCACTGAGTAGCGGATTAATATTACTCATAGAGGAGTTTGGTATTGTTTCCTCTGCCATAATTATTTGTTGCCAGAGAAAGCGATGGGATGCCAAGTTAAATAGTAAGTCTTTGGTTTCTAGCTCTTCGATGATTGAATCACGATAGCGTGGGTAGTGGATATAGATACGTAAAAGTAGTGCTTCAGCTTGTTCTAATAATTCGCTTTCAGGATCGGTGGCGATCGCAAAAGCAGGTTTAGAGAAAGATTTTTTGTGCTGACTTAAATTGTTATTCTGATAGCTTGAGCGGGTTGACTTTATTTGTGATTTAAGGGTAGCCAAATTTTGCAATACTAATCGACTATCCCCCTGACTTAGTAACTCAGCGCAGTGAGTCAAGTAATGATTGCGTTGGTTAGCATCCTGGAGCTTGTTGAGGAGTTTAATCATTCCTGCTGCTACCTGCTGCAATTCATCCGCAGCCTTGAGATTTTTGTCGGCTAAGAGACGAGCAATCAACCAGTCAAGCCATAAAGGAGCAGTTTCTAACGCCTGATGATAAAGTACTACGCCGTCTGCTCGGCTTTTGATAAATTCATCGGCATCTTTGCCTTCAGGAAGATTGAGAATACGTAGCTGCACTACACCACCGTAAACTAGATCTTCAATCTCGGCGATCGCTCTTTCCGTAGCTTTTTTACCTGCATTATCGGCATCAAAGTTAAGAATTACCTGTTTAGAAGCAGTAAAGCGCAGTAGCTGCTTGAGCTGTTCCTGAGTAAAGGCAGTACCTAAAGAAGCTACCACATGGTTGATTCCTGCTTCATGGAGAGCGATCGCATCAAAATAGCCTTCAACCACTACTGCACAATCTGCTTTACCAATAGCACTACGAGCCTGATCTAGGGCAAATAAAGTCTTGCTTTTATCAAACAGCGGGGTTTCAGGAGAATTAAGATACTTCGGCTGATCCTCTTCCTTCAGGCTACGACTGCCAAAGCCAATAATTCTCCCCTGAAGATCCATAATTGGAATGACTAGGCGATCGCGAAATACGTCATAGTAGCCACTCCCTGTCTTACGGGGTTTAATTAATCCCGCCTGTTCCACTAGGTTGACTGGATAGCGTTTTTGCTCGACTAAATAGCGATATAAAGTTTCCCATCCCAGGGGAGCATAACCAAGCTGGAAACGCTTAATAGTATTCTCTTCAATGTTTCTTTGCTGACGGAGATAGGTTAATGCCACTTCTCCCTGAGACTGATAGAGAGCGTGCTGAAAAAAACTAGAAGCGATCGCTAATATTTCGTAAAGCTGCTCTTTTAAGGTAAATTGACGCTGAATTTCCTGTCTTTGCTCAGGCTCTACTGTTTTGATTTCAACCTGATAGCGCCGAGCCAAATCAAGAACCACTTCTGCAAAAGACTGCTTGCCAGTCTCCATCAAAAATTTATAGGCATTTCCCCCTTCTCCACAGCCAAAACAATAATACACTTGCTTGTCTTGACTAACGCTAAAGCTAGGTGTCTTTTCGTTATGGAAAGGACATAAGCCCAAAAAATCTTTGCCTCTTTTTCGTAGTACGATATGTTCTGAAATTACATCAACAATATCGACTCGTTGCTGTACTTCTTCGATGGTGTCGGGATGCAGTCGGGGAATCACGCTTGAACAATCTCAATTTATTTAGTCTAAAATTGCCACAGTATTATTCTATCCTGTTATCTATAGCAATCTTAATAGTTATGCTCACAAGCAAAGATTGGATTGCTCATTGATAATTATTCACTGATAACTGATAAATATGCTGGCACAATGGGATTGTTTTCTGAAAAACTTAGGAGAATGGCATGGTTCGTTTACGCGCTTTTCGCCTCAAGGGGAAGAAACAGCCGATACTCCTACCTTAGTAACTTTAGAAGGGTTAAATAATAATCAAAATGTACATCAGGTAGTACGCTACTTGCCTCCAAATGAGCCATCGCGGGACGTGGTGGTAGATTATGATTCTCTCAACCGCAGTATCTTGTTCTTTGCCAACGGTGCTTTTTCCCAAGGAAGTATGCAGTGGGGACCCTACAGCACTTTTGGTGGTGAATTTGGTCTGATTGATAATGAGTTTGGCGATGGTACTCGTCGGCTGCGAATGGTAGAGCTTTATAACAGTAATTCTCAGCTTGAGAGAGTGGTGTTGATTAGAGAAAAACTACCTCATAGTAATGTGCCAGAAAGACCAACCTTAACTGTAGATAGCTTAATCGGCGAATGGTCAGGAGAAGCAGTAACGTTATTTGCCGATCTGAGTCAGCCAACGCAATTTTCTACTCATTTATCAATCAAACAAAAGGATAGTAATCAAATTGAACAGAGTCTATCTTTTGGACAACATACTATTAGTTCAAGTGCTAAAATAGAAGACACAAGATTATTATTCGACCAGAGCGATTTTCCAACCCAGGTAATGTTATTTCCTGATGGCGCATCCTGTAGTTGTCCTTTGCAAGTGGGTTTAGGCCATAATTTTGGCTTAGAAATGGGCTGGCTTTTGCAACCTAATATTAGACAGAGAATTATGCGTAGCTATAATGAAAAAGGTAATTGGGTAAGCTGCACCTTAGTTACAGAAAAGAAAATATAATCATACCAAATTCAATACATTTTGTTCAACAATAAGTATTGAATCCACTGCAATTTAACCTAGCTCAACAGAACGGTAAATTATGCGATTACGACCTTTAACTTTGGCATCATATAAGGCACTGTCAGCAGCCGATATTAAATTGCGAGGTGAGGCTTGAGCATTAGGAATAATGCTCGATACACCAACGCTGAGGGTAATAATTTCATCAATTTTGGAAGCAGCATGGGCAAGATTAAGGTCTTGAATCTGCTTTTGAATTTCTTCGGCTACTTTGATTGCACCCTCCCCATCGGTATGAGGCAAAATAACTGCAAACTCTTCTCCACCATAGCGGAATGCTAAGTCAGCAGGTCGCCTTACAGCTCGTTCGATTCCTTTAGCTACCTCGTATAGACAACTATCTCCTGCCTGATGTCCATAGGTATCATTGTAGGCTTTAAAATAATCTACATCACACAATAGAAGCGATAAATATTTTTGCTCACGATCGCATCGTGACCATTCTTGAGCAATATATTCGTCAAATCGACGACGGTTAGCTATTTGAGTCAGGCTATCGATGTTTGCCTCATAGGTTAGGCGCTGATTGGCATTTTTGAGGGTAGTTTCAATTTGCTTGCGATCGCTAATATCACGGAAAGTAATCGCTAAACCATCCCCTAATTTTACCGCCACGATTTGAAACCAAGTTTTGAGAGAGGAGGAGTTGTAATAGTATTCTTGTTCTAAAACTGCGCAGGTTTCTACCACCTGAACAAATAGCTCGAATAGACCATAGAATAAGTGACCAGGAGAATTTTCGACAAACAGTCTTTTGCCTTTGAGATTCTCAATTTTTCCGCCGACGGTCATGGCGGCTACAGGGTTGGCAATCAACCAGCGAAAATCAACAATTTCACCTTGGCGATCGCGAATTGCTTCAAAGGCTGCTACTCCGTCTAAAGAACTGTCCAAAACCCCTGTAAGTAAAGCACGGGACTTATGTAATTCTTGTTCGGCAATTTTGCGCTCTGCTATCTGTTCTTCCAGCATGTGCTGAAATTTCTGTTGCTGGTGAATGCTTGCTAGTTGAGCTTTGACCCGAAATACTACTTCTTCGACAAAGAATGGCTTAGTTATATAGTCCACTCCACCAACTTTAAAAGCCTCAATCTTATCAAGTTCTGAATCTAAACCACTTAAAAAAATGATCGGAATATGTTTAGTTTCTACTTCAGATTTTAGGTAACGACAAATTTGATAGCCATCTATTTGAGGAATCATAATGTCTAGTAAAATCAAATCTGGACACTTTTGTTTGACAATTGCCAAAGCCATCTTGCCATCAGTAGCAGAGCTTACACCATAACCTTGCTCACTTAATAGCGATGAGAGAAGTCTGACGTTTTCTGGTAAATCATCTACGATCAGTATTTGTTTTTGTAGTTTTTTGTAGTACTTCTTCATCTACCATTAATTGGTAATGAGCAATAGTTAAATTGTGTAGTTACCAAAATTTTCAACCATTACCTGAACTTAAAATAGTTTCCTGAAAATTATTGCTTTAAAATTGGCAGTAAAACTATTAGACAATGATTCATTATTGAGTAAATCACCTCATCAATACATCAATAACTGATCGTTTTTTCGATTAAAAACTCAATTTTATTCAATTTGATGCTAATTTAAACAAGAGCCAATTTAACAATAATGTGGGCTACAAAACACAAATAATTTAGCTGTCACCAAACTATAAGTCAGTTATATCATTTATTTTTGAGGACGCAAACAATAATGATCATTGCTTGATTTATTTAGCTCTGAAGTATTTTATATTTGCGTATACTCCTTGAGCTATCTAAGTATTTTTTAGCTCAAAGCTGCTAGCATTACAGAGACTTTGGTAATTTAGATAAAAACAGAGCAAGAGAATATAACAAGAACAGAGCTTGACATTTGTAGTCTATTTAAAAGAATTATTAGTATAAATAAGTTTAAGTGAGGAGGAACTAGACTTATGGTGGCTATAGCTTAACAAGATTATAAAGATTGACGTGAAGCAAATTTTTCGGCGATCGCCTGAGTTTCCTGTAACATCTGCTGTCGGCTATTAGTCATCGTGGTGTTGGTGAGGCTGGGAATCAAATTGCGAGCTTGTAATGCCATATGAAGCTGTAATTGAGCCACATATTCGCTAATATCTTCCCTGAGTAATTCTGGTGTTGTAGGTTGAATCTCCAAGACGCTTCGACTCCTGCTATTTGTCAATTATGCTTAACTTCTTGTCCCAAGCTAACATGGCGAGGCCTCGTCTCCCCTAGTTTAGGGCTGATTCAAAATAATTTGCAATGTTTTTGCAAGAAAAATTAACCAAGTTACTCTTGACAAATAATCATTGAAAGTCTTCTGGTTTTATTGTTTGATTAATTAACAAAACCGAAAAATAGGATAAATCTAGTTGGGGATAGTTGCGGAGATCGCGATAGATCTTTTGTTCAGGGAAAGTAGCCTTTTCTACGATCGCACTAGATGCCAATAAATTTCTTTGCTTAAGGATCTGCCACACTTGGGAATAAACAGAATTCACCTTGAGTAGTACCACAACTTCTGCCCAGTTTAAGGCTGTTTCTAATTCTTGAACCGAATACAAAGCTGGTAAAACTGCCATGCGCTGCTGATTTACGGTTAGGGGAATTCCCAATACCGAAGCGATCGCCATGGGCGAACAAACTCCAGGAACAGTCTCAATAGTCACTTGAGGATGAGATTTACTTAAAGTTTGTGCTAAATAGGTAAAAGTCCCATAAAAATTGACGTCCCCTAAACAAGCAAAAGCGATCTTCTTGCCGAGGGTTAGTTCTTGTCCAACTTGCTGTGCGGCTTTTGACCAAGCTGTTTTGAGTTTTAATTCGTCTTGAACATAAGGAAATTCTAGGGGCAAGATCTGCTGATGTGGCTGAAGCCATGATTTAACGATGTTTTGAGCGGTTCCCCAACGATTATTTACTCCTGCGGGAAAGGCAACAATATCGCTCGATTGTAGGATACGCAATCCTTTAACAGTAATCAATTCAGGATCGCCTGTGCCGACACTTATGCCGTATAAAATGCCTGGTTTCACTCTCTAAAAGTTCGCTTGATAATATTTCAGCCAATCCTTACCATAGCGCTAGTTTGCTCATCTGTGCAGAAGCAAAATTATAGATGTTACCCCAATTATGTCCGTGATCAATCAATTGCCGATTCCTGATTCACCTAAAGCTCAAAAGCGATCGCTGTACTCAACTCAATACAGGGTGTAGATTCTACCGTTAGCATGCCCGATCAACGTGGCAGTCAACAAGATCTGTTTATTCTGTTTTCTGTTTAAAGGCAATTAAAATTTTCCCTCTTTAAATTTAAATATTGTATTGCTCACTTTTTAGTTTATTATGACTATAGTGTAATATCAATTAAAATAACTCAACGATAGCTTTTAATCTATCTCAAACTTAAACAAGATATTTAACCTGTGTAATTCAATCTGTGTAATTCAATGGCGCACTGCATTTTATTTCTTTTAGGATTAGCAATACTTTGGGTTGCCAGCAAGACTACTGATGAAGTTCATCAAATAGCTTTAGCAGCAGCTGCTATTCTTCCCTTGAGTTGGGGATATTTTTCTACCCCATCTTTATGGCAGTGTTTAGGCGGCATCATCATTGCTTGCGCCTACGAAATTTATATTTCTTTTCTTATAGTTGAGTAAGATCTATGATTTTGTTCGTTAACATAGTTTATATTCTCTTGTCAAGATTCAAAGCTTAAAATAAGCTAAAAACATAGTAAAATTCCTGAATACGACCTTTGAAACTAGATAACAATGACAATCACCAACAAAATACATTTTAGAAATGTAAAAGGAGATATCTTCGGCGGTGTTACCGCAGCAGTTATAGCTCTAAACGATCTGATAATTTAAAGCTGTTAGCTTGAACGGCCAAAAGCTGATAGCCAGATTTAATCTTCCTCTAACAAGTAAAAAATAATTATGATGCCTCTAGAATCAATATTTCATAGTCAATTAGGTTTCCCATTGTTGGCAACCGCATCCGATACTGAAGCTGCACCGATGGTTTTAGCAGGAGTTTTACTAAGTCTTGTCTTTATCTATCTAGCAAGTAAACTAGGGGGAGAACTTTCCCAATTAGTCAATTTACCGCCAGTATTAGGGGAATTAGTAGCAGGGGTAATAGTTGGGGTTTCTGCATTACATCTTTTAGTCTTTCCTGAAGCAGGTGCAATTGCTAGTGATTCGGTTGTAATTACCATTTTGCAAAAAATTGCTGGTTTAAACCCCGAAAGTATTGGCGAAGTCTTTGCTTCTCAAAGTGAAGTTATTTCTGTTTTAGCCGAATTAGGGGTAATTATTCTCTTATTTGAAATCGGTTTAGAATCGGATTTAAGGGAATTACAAAAAGTCGGAGTCAGAGCAGCGATCGTTGCAACAGTAGGTGTTGTCGCTCCCTTTGTAGCTGGTACGTTAGGATTGATTTTAATCTTTGGAATGCCGACAATTCCTGCGGTGTTTGCTGGTGCTGCATTAACTGCTACCAGTATTGGCATTACTTCTAAAGTATTATCGGAGTTAGGACAACTTAAATCTACAGAAGGTCAGATTATTGTTGGTGCTGCGGTAATTGATGATGTTCTCGGTATTATTGTTCTGGCTGTAGTAGCCAGTTTGGCAAAAACTGGAGAAGTAGATATTGCTAACGTAATTTACTTAATTATTAGTGCGACAGCCTTCTTGTTAGGTTCGATTTTTTTGGGTCAATTCTTTAATAAAAGCTTTGTGGCGATCGCCGAAAAATTACAAACTAGAGGTAATTTAGTTATTCCTGCTTTAATATTTGCTTTCTCGATGGCCTTTTTAGCCCATGCAATTCATCTAGAAGCAATTTTAGGTGCTTTTGCTGCTGGTTTAGTCTTGGATGAAACTGACAAACGCAAGGAATTAGACCAACAAATTATTCCCATTGCTGATATTTTAGTTCCCATTTTCTTTGTCTGTGTCGGTGCAAGAGTTGATCTTAGTGTGCTGAACCCCAGTAGTGCTGATAATCGTCAAGGATTAGTCATTGCCGCCTTTTTAATTGTGGTGGCAATCATTGGCAAGATTATCACTGGTTGGGCGGTTTTTGGCAAAGAAAAAGTCAATCGTTTGGCGATCGGGATTGGCATGATTCCCCGTGGGGAAGTTGGTTTAGTCTTTGCGGGTATTGGAGCAGCCAGTGGTGTTCTGGATAAACCATTACAGGCAGCCATTATCATTATGGTAATTCTAACGACCTTTATTGCACCACCTTTATTACGTTTCGCCTTTGGCTCAGAGGAAACAGCAGCCCAAGAAGCCGTCAAAGAAGCGGATTTAGCTTCGACTAATAATTAATTTAGAACATTAAATTTCAAATTTCATTTATTGTATTACTCCTCATCAGAGGAGACATAAGGAGGTATTCGTGGATTTTGTTTCTCTTTTCGTGAAGGACTTTATTCTCCAGTTGCAGTCCCCAACACTCGCCTTTTTGATTGGTGGGATGATCATTGCAGCTCTCGGTAGCGAATTGGTAATTCCAGAGTCGATTTGTACAATCATCGTCTTCATGCTACTCACCAAAATCGGTCTGACCGGTGGAATTGCGATCCGCAATTCCAACCTGCTGGATATGGTGTTACCCATGCTCTCTGCTGTAGCAATAGGGATTATTGTTGTCTTCCTCGCTCGCTATACATTGGCGAAGCTGCCAAATGTCAAAGTCGTGGATGCGATCGCGACTGGGGGGTTGTTTGGTGCCGTGAGTGGCTCTACTATGGCTGCCGGGCTGACGGTACTGGAAGAACAAAACATCCAATACGAGGCATGGGCAGGCGCACTATATCCCTTCATGGATATCCCAGCCCTCGTCACTGCGATTGTTATAGCCAACATTTATCTTAACAAGAAAAAGCGTAGTGCAGCAGCCCAATCTATCAAGCAGGAATCTCTCAGCAAGCAGTCCGTTGCGCTAGGTGGTTATCCCGATCAGCAGGATTATCCCAGCACTCGGCAGGAGTATCGCAGCCAGCAGCAAGATCCTGACGATAATAAGGTCAAGGTATGGCCGATTATTCAGGAAAGCCTCCAGGGTTCTGCTTTATCGGCAATGTTGTTAGGTCTCGCTCTTGGCATACTCACAAAGCCAGAAACTGTCTATGAAGAATTCTACGATCCTGCCTTTAAAGGCTTGCTTTCGATCTTGATGCTGGTCATGGGTATAGAGGCTTGGTCAAGGCTTGGCGAACTGCGTAAGGTAGCCCAGTGGTACGTCGTGTATAGCGTGGTAGCACCGTTTTTGCATGGGTGCATCGCCTTCGGTCTTGGGCTGATTGCCCACTACACTGTGGGATTCAGCATGGGCGGGGTCGTGATCCTGGCCGTCATCGCCGCCTCTAGTTCAGACATCTCAGGCCCACCCACGTTACGAGCTGGTATCCCGTCGGCAAACCCCTCCGCCTACATTGGTGCCTCCACAGCCGTCGGTACACCAATTGCGATCGGCATCTGTATACCGTTCTTCATCGGGCTAGCCCAGGCGATAGGCGGCATCTAATCCCAGACGGGTCTGGGTCTGTCGGTGATCCCTTGACCTGGCAGACCAAGTAGATTATTGTACATCATTTAAGAAGATAAACAATTTAAGGAGATAAGCAATATGGCTAAGCAAGCCAACAAGCTCGTCATCGTCACAGAAAAGGTTCTGCTGAAAAAAGTCGCTAAGCTCATCGAGGAATGCGGGGCGAAAGGGTATACGGTGATGCAGTCTGGCGGTAAAGGCAGTCGCAACGTGCGCTCGTCGGGACAACCCAGCAGTTCCGACACCGAGGCGAATGTAAAGTTTGAGATACTTACCGAAAATCGGGAGATGGCTGAGGATATTGCGGATAAGGTCGCACTGAAATATTTCAACGATTATGCGGGCATTGCCTATATCTGTGGCGCGGAGGTACTTTACGGACAAAGTTTCTGTGGGCCAGAAGGCTGTTAAATCGAAACGATACAGACCCAAAGAGCCAAGCTCTTTGGTGGCTGTTACTCAAAACGTTAGTCGATTTAGATTATACCCAATACGTTTTCGGTACAGAGACTGAGGACAGGTTACAATACTTCTCATTTAAGCCTTATTTATATTTGAGTTAAAAAATTCTTGCTCGATTAATTAATTTGATTAAGACAATAACTGACACAAAAACCTACATTAACTTGAAGAATTGTCTCATTGACTACCTTACAAAAAATCAAAACATTACATTAATAGTTAATAGTTGTTTGTACCAATTAATATAGTAAATAGCAGTCTTGTTTAATTGATGAAACTACATTGATTGGTTTTTAGGTAGTAGGTAGTCCTAAAGGATAAGCTTCGCAAATGGGTAGTAGGTAGTAGAAATTTTTCATTTCATTTAGGATTACTATATTTGCTATCAAAGAACTTGGATAAAAATTAGCATCTGGCGATTAATGATTTTCTAAGATAAGATTGACCATCGCTAGTAACTGTTCATGTTGCTTGATAGTCACAGTCACGGCAATTTGTTTTGCAGCGTTAAATTAGTCGAATCAGTCTAAATTTAGTCTAAACATTTTACTCCTGGTTTTTTGATGAACACTACTTTAAAATCCGCCAATCTCATCTCTTTGAATAACAACCCTGAGAATAATATGCCAAATTCTCAGCCTTCGTTGGCGCTAATTAAACCTACTAATAAACTAAATCAATTAAATCAACAGCAAAAAAAAGCGATCGCCAAAATTTACGTTGAACAAGCCTGGATTTATTATCAGGGAAGCTGTTGGCATGAAGCGATTTTAGCCTGTAAAAATTGTCTGCGTTTGAATCCTCACGATGCTGATGCCTATAAAATTTTGGGCAACATTTTAATCAAAAAAGGTAAGAAAGCCGAGGCATTGGGAGTATATGCTAAAGCATTAGAGATAAATCCCAATTCTGCACCTATCTATGCTAATTTAGGCAGTTTTTACGCTGAGCAAAAAAAATGGCAAGAGAGCTTAAACTATTATCAACAAGCGGTAATTATCGATCCTGATTTGGCTGGAGCATATCGCAGCTTGGCACGTATTTGGGAAGAATTAGGAGATAGCAAGCAAGCTTTAGAATGTCTTTGTTTAGCCGTTAAGCTAGAACCAGAAAAGCTCTCTGCTTCAGAGTATTTTAGTTTTGGCGATCGCCTTTATCAAGAAGGAAAACTCGCAGAAGCCAGTATTTTTTATATTCATGGAATAGAGCTAAATCCTCATGCCCCAACCCAGCTAAGCAAACTAGTTAAAATTTTAGAAGAATTGGGAGAATGGGAACAGGCAGTAGATTTCTATCATAGGTTGATGTCTATATCTAATCAACAGTCTGCCGATGAGAATTTAGCTTTAACTAAACCAATTAAACACCTATTATCCAAGTCTAAATCTACCACTAACAATAATCCAGTTGTTGAGCAACTTGCTCAAGTCCCACCATTACCGAACAACACACCTCAACCAGACGCTAAATCAGCCAAAATTTTGCCATCATCACCAATAGCTAAACAGCCAAATTCGGCAGTTTCTTGGAATAATTTGGGTAACTCTTATGGGCAAAAACAGCAGTGGGTTAAAGCAATTAGCTGCTATCAAGAGTCAATTGCGCTTAATCCCCATCTTATTCAAACTCACCGTAATTTGGCTAAAGTTTACTCAAAAATTGGCAAAAAAGACCAGGCAATACTCTGTTGGTATGAAGCTTTTAATTTAGAACCAGATTTAGTCAAGCCACAAGAACATTTTAGTCTAGCAAAACATCTTGTACAGCTACGTCAAGTAGATAAAGCGATCGCTTGTTTACGCCATAGCATTCAACTAAATCCCAACTTTAATCAGGCTTATTTAGCTTTGGGCAAGCTCTTGACTAGTCAAGGCAAAACTGAGGAAGCAAAGGCTTGTTACGCTAAAGTTACGGGTCAAAAATCTCCTAGTTCTCAGTTGCAGATAGTCAAAAGTCAAGGGAAGCTTGTTGAGGAAAAATAAAGACAAAAATAGCAGGTGGTGTAAATAACTACCTGCTGAATCAATAGGTTTAAAAATAGCCAATTATTTATCAAGCTGAGAACGTAGTTCCTCTAGCTCGGCATCAATTACATCACTTTGAGGGTTGGCGGGTGCGGCAGGTTCTAATTTAGGAGTTTCCGCGGAAGTACCTGATAGTTGTGCTTTCATGGCGGCTAGCTCATCATCAACTCCACTCCCCGCTTCCAAGGCAGCAAACTGCTGTTCGATTCCGCTTCCACCCAATTCGCCTGCGGTTTCCGATTCCGCCTCTAAAGCCATGACCTTTTCTTCCATGCGCTCAAATGCACCCATGGCAGTACTAGTGCCAATATTGGTCATGGAATCCTGTAGCTGTTTATTAGCTTTGGCTGCATTAGCTCTGGCGCGAAGCATGTCTTTTTTAGTTTTAGCTTCCGAGATTTTACTCTCAAGAGCAATCAAGTTGCGCTTTAAGGTTGTAACTTGACCGCTTTGCTGATCTAATTGAGTCTTGAGGCTACTAGCAGTGTCGGCAAATGACTTTTTACGAACTAGTGCTTCACGAGCTAAGTTCTCATCACCTTTAGATAGTGCTAACTGCGCTCTTTGTTGCCAGTTATTAGCCTCTGATTGATTTTTATTATATTGTTGCTCGGTACGTTTTTGAGTGGCGATCGATCTGGCAACAGCTTGACGCAGCTGCACTAGATCTTCTTGCATATCAATGACAGCTTGTTCTAAAACTTTTTCAGGATCTTCAGCTTTGCTAACTAGATCGTTAATATTGGCTCGAACAACTCTGCTAAGGCGATCAAATAATCCCATGACTTGTATATCCTTAATAACCGTTTACAAAAAAAATATTAGGTTTGGTAGACTCCAGGATACTAAAACCCACCACCAATTTTTGATTAAGAGAGTTAGACTGCTCTTTATGTTTCTAGTGTGACATATTCTTTTAGTGTACTGTTGATCGTCAAATAAAATGCTTGCTTAAGTCAAGTCTGGCTGTAAATTAGCTAAAAATATTAGCTAAAAATAAAATTAATTAGAGCTAATTGCTCCATAAACAAAACTAGTATGTATAATTTGGAGCAAAAAAGCAAAATTATTACAATTTAATTAACAGGGTAATGATGGTCGATAAAAAATGCTTGACTGTTCTTAAACGCGGTGTTCAATACTGGAACAAGTGGCGCAAAAAAGATCGCTATCTTCAGTTAGATTTGAGAGGAATTAATTTAAGTGGCGAAATTTTACTAGGAATTAACTTTACTGGAGTCAATCTAGCAGGAGCAATACTAGTTAAATGTAATTTTTGTGGTGCAAATTTTGATGGAGCAAATTTAACAGGGGCTAATCTTAGCGAAGCTAATTTAAGCGGTGTTAGCCTATGTGGGGTAAATTTAACAGGTGCTATCCTGATTGGAACTAACTACCTTGGGGCAGAATCTACTAGCTCTAATTGGAGTTTAGCTAATTTGACTGGTGCAGATTTGAGGGTTGTCGATTTTGCTAGAGCTGAGTTATCAGGAGCTAACTTTATCGGCGCTAATCTTAACGGAGCCAACTTTATCGGCGCTAATCTAACTAGAGCAAACTTGCAGCTAACAGAGTTGGAGGGTGCTAAGTTTAATCATGCTAATCTAGTTCAGGCTAATTTTGCGAGCGCTAATTTAACCAGTGCTAACCTCAAGCAAGCAAATCTCAGTGAGGCAAACTTGACTCAAGCCAAGCTTTCCAAGACCAGCTTAACTCAAGCCGACTTAACAGAAGCAAATCTAAGCCAGGCAAACTTGACTCAAGCCGATTTAACAGAAGCAAATCTAAGCCAGGCAAACTTGACTCAAGCTGATTTAACAGGTGCAAATCTAAGCCAGGCAAACTTGACTCAAGCCGATTTAACAGGTGCAAATCTAAGCCAGGCAAACTTAACCCAAGCCGATTTAATTCTTGCCAAAGCCTGGAATCTGATTGACTGACAAAACTTTTAAGAAACATTGTAGGAATAAGTCAGAACTTTGAACTCTAACTGATACGTTCGTCTCCAATGTTGCTTGAGTGATGCGATCGCAGGATGAGGATCTTTATTAGCCAAGAAAGTAACATTATGAAGTAGTCTCCAACTATTGAAAAGCGCAGCTTTAACCCAATCCCAACCAATCCTAAAATAACTGTTCCCTCTGAACCAATGGGTATCAACCCATCTTCGCTTTCCAGCACTAACTACCTCGACACCTTGAGCGGTAACGTAGAGAGTAGCCACAGCTAAAATAAACCACAAGCGAGACAAAGCACAAACATCGCGAATCATCGAACGCTGAACATTCCAACCAGCGGATTGATCGTCTAAAAAGTTTTCCTCGATATCAAAGCGCAATCCGTATTCAGCAAAAGTCTGAAGAGTAGTTTTCTCATCGCTGACAATTGCCCATAGCTCTCCATTAACGCTGTTACGACCTAGAATTAAGTGAACTGCACCATAAAATTCACCTTTATGAATCTGTACATTGTGTAAGCAAATTGCTTCTCCTAAGTGAAAGTGAAAGTTTTTAGGCTGACACCAGCTTCCACGCCAAATCCAGGTATTGCTCTTAATTCGGATACGGTAATGCCATCCTAGTTGAGTTGTCAGCATGGTCATCAATTCAGTATGTATGAATCCTCTATCCGCCAGTAGAATTACCTTGACTGATTCTGGTAGCCTAGCTTGTGCCTGCTTAATCATCTCTCGATAATCGGTAAACGAAACGCTAGCACTTTCGTGCTTCATTACTCTCCACACCAACGGCAAGGCTCTCCCTCGATGAACAACTGAAAGACGCACAAGGCAATACTCATCCCAGAATAATGAAGTGTCTAATGCCAAAAATATCTTTGGTTCTGACCAATTAGAAAGTGCTGCTTTGACCAAGGACTTGTAAATTCGATGGACGTTGATTCGAGGATTGTTTAGCCAACGCTGAATACGTCTTTGCCTGCTCTGAGCAAACTGACCACGACAGGGGATGTACATCGACCATTTTGTTAGGTTGACATTGCCCGCGTGTATTAAAGCAATTATCATCCAAATACAAGTTTTAAGATGACATAAATGTAACCAGTCAGTAGGTTGACTCATCCATTGATTCAAGGCATTGTAGAGACGGGAGTTATGATTCACAGTATTCTGAAATTATGAGTGGTATCTAATCTCAGAGTGCTGACTCCCCTTGCTTTTTGTCAATCCCTCAACTCTTTACTAACTCTCTATTCTCAGGTTTTTCTCTTCATCTTTTGTCAGTCAACCAGGCCTGGAATACCAATTTTAATCAATCAATTTTGACTGGTGCTTGTTTAGAAAATACTAAAATTGATGATCGGACTAGTTTTGCCCAGGTGATTTGCCAATATTTATATAAAAATCACGATCAGCAGCAGCGTTTGCCTGAAAATCAGCAGGACAGTCTTAGCTCCAGTGATTTTGAAACAATGCTGCAAGATTTAATGGATGCAATTGAAGTAACTTTTAATGAAGACATTAACTGGAAAATCATGCTCGATGCTTTTGAATCTCTACAGCAAAAATACCAGTCCCATAAAATTCACTTAAAATCTGTTGAAGCCAATGCAAATTATCGGTTTGTGGTGAGAATTATAGTCAAGCCTAGCACTAAAACGGCAGCGATCGCCCAATCTTTTCGTCAAGAATACAATTTACTGGCTCTGGCAAAACAAAATTTTGCTACTCCTCAAGATATCCAAACAGAGCAAAAAATTAAACAGGAACTATCTAAATCCTATAAGCAAAATTAGTCGGGAGGGTAAATGTGAGCTACAAAATTTTCTTGTTTTAAGTGAGTTATAAACTGCTCTGCCTGAGCGAGATCTTTATATGCACCTAGGTAAATGTATACTCCTTGAGGCAAGTTTACCAAAGAAATTTGCTCAACTTTTTGCTTGGCTAAAGTGAGGGAGGAATCGCCATTATATTCAGTTAGTATGTAATAATATCGCTCCGCGATAGTTGATAGGGTGAGATTAATCGGCGCAAGAGCAGGACTAATCGGCGCAACCACAGGCTCTATTTCGCTTTCTGGCATTTTTAATCTGCTTAAAGTACTCAGGTTAAGAGGCATAAATTCCTCACTGGCGATATTTGCACTACCCAAAGTAGCTACGGCTTCAACTGACTTTACACCTGCCCTTAAATGAGAATTGCGCCAAATCACTGCTCCTGAAATCAAATTAGCCAATACGACAATGGCGATCGCGCTAATGCTCCAGGGGTTGAGTAAACGATCCAACCAATGAGAGGGCTGATATTTGACTTGAGCAGATTCATAGGTAGCTAATCGCTCAGATTCTAGTTGAGCATCCAAATAGAGCTTTGGTCCAGCTAATTGGTCTTTGGTTGGACTGCCCTTAGTTCGGTAAGGATTAAAAATATTGATTGTCCCTGTTGCAAAAGGTTTATGGACAATACTCGACTTTAATTGAGAATTGCTTTTCGACTCTTGAGAGCGATCGTCTTGATTCTTGGGCAACATAGTTAAATAAAAACAAAGTCAAATAAAAAGTTAGTTTAATTGAAGTGTCTAGCTTAACCTTTGCACTAAAAAATTGCCCTATTCACAACCAACTTTCATGGAGTGAAAAGACCCTCATACATATTTATATTAACCTGCTCACAATAACAATTAGTAATTACTCAGCTACCTTGATATCTATCTTTTCACCAGGTTTATTCACTGCAGTTGCTCAAGTCTGTAAATATACTGATGAGAAGTGTCCGAATCAGCGAGAGTTAAATTAAAATAATCTTAACATTTCTGAGATTAGCAGCAGAAAAAAATGAATTTTGAGCAAGTAAAGACAACAATTAGGAACTTTGTAATTTACAAAATTGGCAAGAAGACTATTAACTTTTTACAAAAAATAATTGCCAAATATTCAATAGTTGAAAACGATTATTTTCTAAATCCAGATTACTTTAATTGGGTATCAAAACTAGAGAATAACTGGCAAAGTATCAGAAAAGAACTAGATGGGATTTTAGAATCTATCGATTATTTACCTGGTTTTCATGATATCTCTCCAGACCAGGAGCGTATAAGTGGCGATGGTCTTTGGAAAACATTTGTTCTCTATGGATACGGCATCAAAATGAAGCAAAACTGCCAGTATTGTCCTGTAACTACAAAACTGATTAAAAATATTCCTGGGATGAAAACCGCGTTCTTTTCAATTTTGCTCCCTGGAAAACACATCCCAGAACATTGTGGTCCTTATAAAGGGATTTTACGTTATCAGTTAGCTTTAAAAGTTCCGCGAGAACGAGAAAAATGTTGTATTCGCGTTGGCGATAAGTTTCGTTATTGGTCGGAAGGAAAAAGTATGATGTTTGACGATTCTTTTCCTCATGAAGCCTGGAATTTTAGTGACGAAATTCGAGTTGTCTTATTTATGGATATTGTCAGACCTGTCAAGTTTCCAATTTCGCTACTCAATAATTTAATCATTAATTTAATTCGTTGGTCGCCTTATGTTCAAGACGCATATAAAAATCAGCAGCAATGGGATCGACGTTTAGCGGAAATTTTCAAAGATAAAAATCTCCAAAAATTTGCTGAGAAAAAACTATCACTCTCACAAAACCAAAGTATAGATTAAAGTCTATCAGGAGCAAGAATAATGAACTCTTTAAATTTCCCCTATCTGTCGCCTTCTTTGTTCTTTTTGGTATTACTTTGGATAATTCATATTATTTTAGGTAAATTTATTTATTTTCATCTTTAGCCTTATCGATCCGAAACAGAAACACCATCAGCGCAACTACACCAATTTGCAGAGCAAAGTTAGGAAAGTTATTTGCCAAATCTTGACCTGCTGCTAATTTTGCTAAAAATACAAATGCACCAATTAAACCCGATGCGCCAAAAGCAAAATAAAAAAACTTGCGTAAGCCCCTGTAGGGTGCTTTAGATTCTGCTTTTAAACGAGCATACTTTTCAGGAGAAAGATTGTTTTTTCTAGCTCTGGCTAATTCTTGTGGAGATAAATCTACCATTATTGAGATTGGAAATAAATATTAAAGAAGTTTCAATAGTTGCTGTTAACATTCATTTTAACGAAAAAATAGAGGTAAGCTGGACTTTAGCTACCTCTACTCTCTCTTACTTGATAATTCTTAAGTTTGTAGCTTGCTATAAACGAGCAAACTAATATCTATTCTTGTTACTGAACTACAACCTTACCAACCATACCCGCGCCACGATGAGGCTCACAGTAGTAAGAATATTCACCAGCTTCATTGAAAGTGCTTTCGTAACCCTCTCCAGGAGAAAATACCAAGTTTTTGTGGGACTTGTCAGTAGCTTTTTCAAATACTACGTTGTGAGGAGACATTTTATTGTTTTCCCACTTCACTGTATCCCCAGCTTTAATTGTCACGGTAGCAGGTTCAAACTTAAGCATTCCATTATCAGTACCCATTTTGACAGAAACTGTTTCTGCTGCTGCGGGGTTAACGCCAAGCAAGAAAGTAGATACTACTAATACTAGTGCGGTCAATAACAAGCTTATTCTTTTAGTCATTTTGTTGAACTCTCTGTTGTCAAATATGATTTTTTTTAAGGAGCAATTCCCAAAATCTGGATTTAAAACCCCAGCTCAAATCTAGTTGCTTTAATTAAAAATCTAGAATTTTAAGAAGGCTCAATTCCTACCTATATATATTACTACACAAGTTTGACGACTTGTAGAACTTCTACGACTTGTCTTTTGACAATTTTGTGTGGATCACCGAATATTAGCAGTTGACCACAATCAGCTTGTGATTTAAATCTATTTGTTTTAAGAGGAGAAACCATGTTTGCCAAACTTTTATCGACGTTGTTAGTATTGTTGACTGCTGCAATGTTCACCCTCGCTACTCCTGCAATTGCGGGGGATGCTGCTAGCGGAGGTAAAATTTTTAGCGCTAACTGCGCTGCTTGTCATGCAGGGGGAAGAAATGTAATTAACGGAGCTAAAACCCTGCAAAAAGATGCTCTCGATAAGTATGAAATGAATTCCCTTGAGGCCATTACCAATCAAATCATTAATGGAAAAAATGCGATGCCAGCATTTAAAGGTCGTTTGACTGATGCTCAAATTGATGATGTAGCAACCTATGTCTTGTCTCAAGCGGAAAATGGTTGGTAGTTTTAGTTACAGGCTTAATGAAAACCGCGAAGCTGTAAGCTATAAGCTACAAGCCATAAGCTGTTAGTTAACATAGTAGGGGATTTTACCCCACTATGTCTTATTCCACTTGAAGAAGTGGAGGAATTAAACTGCGCGGAAGCTTGAATTCAATAATATTCTGAGAGTCAATGAAAAGGCTCAAATATCCATAAAAGCTATCCTAAAGGATTCCCTTCGGTCAGAGCTAAGAGCTAAGAGCTATATACGAAGCGGGACGCGATATGCGGAGCGGTGACGGGAGCGAAGCGAGCTAATCCTTTAGGAATCCTTTAGGACGTAAGGAGCTAATCCTTATGCGAAGCAGTACCCTTTAGGGTTAGGGCTTGCACTCTTGTCCTTAAGCCAATGAGGATATCGCATTGAGTGTATCCTTTAGGAAAAGCTTAATCTGTCCTAAGTCTCTCATTATTTTCGAGAATTGGTATGAGGTACGAATTGCAGAAGCAGAATTAGGTTTAGAACTAAATCGGGTTAAAAATTACCTTCTGCAATAATTTTCTGCAATTTTCTGCTATTTCCTAACCCGACCAACTAACCCAATTATGAGATGTATGCTTCTGCTTTCTGAGAGATTCACCCCAATTTATACTGTTTAAAATTGCTCCTGCCATTTCGGCTACAGAAATATCAGTACCCGCTAGTTTTGCCTCGGTCAAGTTTGCATTGGTTAAATCTGCTCCCCCAAGATCGACATCTGTTAAATTAGCACTACTTAAATCTGCACCACTTAAGTTGGCACAGCGCAAATCTGCACCGCTTAAGTCTGCTCCTTTAAGATCGGCATTTTCTAAGTCTGCACCAATTAAATTGACTTGTGATAAGTTTGCACCGACTAAACTAGCACGCACTAAATTAACATTAGTTAAATTAGCCTGTTGTAAACAAGCTCCACTTAAATCTGCATCGTTTAAGTCCGCATCACTAAGATCTGCTTGAGTTAGATTGATCCTGGTTAAATCTGCTGCTTCAAGATGAACAGAGTGTAAGCTTGCACCTTGAAAATCCAAGATTCCATATCGATACTGACGAAGTAGTTGTGTCGCTTTCATGGTTATTTTGCTCCTTTGGTTGATCAATTAGCAGCTAGCTCGGATGACAAACTAATTATTCAAGTTAGCTATTTAACAAAATTGACAATTTGATCTTTAGACTCCTCAATTAAATTGTGTAAAACTGTGTAAAACTAAAAAAGTTTATAGTTATGTCTTGATAGCAGAATATTTTACAAGTAAAACTTGAGGAACTTGTGAGGAAAGCAAAAGACTAATAACTGAGGATTAAATTGCATTAGGTTGTCTTTTTTTAAATTATTAATAGCGCGATCGCTGATCAAATAGCTAAAATCAATAATTATTTTAGAGAACCGTTATCATACTATTAATAATACACAGAATAATAGATATTTAACTAACATTAATGATTAATTAATCCCAAAAATAAAGTTAGTTGTAAGAAGACAATATATTGATTATTTTAAAGGATTGAGATCACAATTGAGATTGTCATTTTAAGTTATGCTATAGTGACAAGCGAGTTTAAAGGTTCTATTAAATTATTATCCAAAGCTAAAATTATGAGCAACCTAACTATTCAACAATACTGTCAACTAGAAAGCTTAAAAACCGATCTTAATCTTAAATCTAGTTATAATTTTCAGGAGCAATTTCAAGGAAACTTGACAGTGATTAAAATTACTGACTCTGAAGGAAATATGCTCCAGGAATTGATCATCGTACTTTAAATCATTTTAAATTATATTTTCATTGTTAATTACTTCCTACCCAAGTCTTTTCCCAAGGTGTTCCGCCTACTTCTAAACCTGCCTGATTGCTATCTGCTTCAACAATAATTTTTCCCTGGCAATCATATAAGGATAAGCTTAGTTTTCCCAAAGTGGTATCTCGGCAATTAAATACTAAACCATTTGCCGTTGGAGTCCGTACATAGGTACCAGATAAATTTGTTTCTCCTCTTAAAACAACTTGATACTGCGGCAACTTACCCTGAAGCTGCCATTCTCCCCAAGGCTCTATTTGCCAACTAATTTGAGAATTCCAGGGAGCAAATTCATAAAATTTTCCTTGGTTATGAATACCGATCAAAGCAACTTCTTCTCGCCACCACAATACTTGTCTGATTCCTCCTCCCGCAGTTAATGCTAAATCGCTTTCGCCATTAAAACTATTACAGTTCAGCCAAAACCATTTTTGAGGAAAAGAGCTACCCCAGTTTTTTTCACTATAGGCGGGTGCGTTAGCAAACTGATATCGCTCCCCGCGCCATTCAATCCAGCCTGTTGCCAAACCATGAGCCATAGTAATTTGCCATCCTGGCTCAAATATTGGTAGAGAAGAGAACAAGCCAGCAGATGATTGTTGATGTTGCGAGTTTCCCCAGCCGTATACAGGTTTAATTTGATATTCCCAACGACAATATTCATCTCTAACAGGATCGTAAATACTTCCCTGATTAAGATTTGCCATTGCTTGATATCCTTCTGTAACGTGAGTATTAAATTCTGCCGACGATAACAGTTTTGGTTTAATTTTTAGATTGGTTTTGCCCCAATGACCAAAAATCAAATTATTTTTACTGGCAAAAAATTTGTGAACATCAGGAAAAGTACGACAAAGATAAGCTTCATTCTTACCTAATATTTGTACTGCACCACCACTATTAGGCTGATTACCCACGGGATCTTCAATTGAATACATAAAAGCAAAGGTTTGTCTGATCTCTGGTAATGTTAAACGGAAATACCAGCCTTCAAAATAGCGAAGAGTAATGTGATTCCCGTGATAGCCACTATGAGGTGTTTTCATGTCGTTATGTCAGCATAGCCACAGTTTTGTAGCGTTATTTAAACTTATAATGATAGAAATTTTAGCGAATTTTTTTAATAATCGCTTAATCTTGTATCTTTAAATTTCTAATAATTATTAACTATTCCAGTCGAGCAATTTAAAAACTCTAAGCGATTATTAACAATAATTTTATTTGTTGTGGACAGTAGCAATCAAGAGAATTCTCAACCAACAATTGACGAAAAGCTAGAAAATGCTCTTAAAGATATCTACTGTGTTAGCGGTTTGGGTGCAGACGAGCGAGTATTTCAAAAGTTGAAACTTCAAGGCTACCAGCCAATACATATTAAATGGTTAAAACCGAAAACAGGAGAAAGTATTGAGAATTATGCTCAACGCTTAACTAGTCAAATAAAAGCTGAAAAACCTATAATAATTGGTTTGTCTTTTGGAGGAATTATTGCTGTTGAAATGTCCAAGCAAATTGCTACCGAAAAAGTAATTTTAATTTCTAGTACAAAGAATTATCAGGAAGTACCTTTCTATTTTAAGATATTTCGTTGGCTGCCAATTTATTTGCTCTTACCTGCTAAATTTATACTCTGGATTGGACAATTTATTGCTAGCTGGTTTTTTAGCTTAAAATCTGTTGATGAACGTAAACTACTAAAAGCTATTTTGTTTGACACTGATGCTCAATTCGTAAAATGGGCAATTCATCAGATTGTTACCTGGAAAAACGAATTAATTCCTGAAAATATTTACCATATTCATGGTGAACGCGATCGCATTTTTCCTTATCAGTTTGTTCATGAAGATTTCAACGTTAAATATGGCGGACATTTAATGATCATGAGTCAGGCTGAACACATTTCTAATTTAATTCAAAAAATTGTTGATTTAGATAATAGATAATAAATATTTTAAAAATAATTTAATTAACTCGATCTTAATTCTCAAAGTTCTTGTTGGTAATTTAAAGAATAATAAGAAGCTAAAATAATACCAATTCTTAAAAGTAGCTGGAAAGATCCAAAATATTCTAAGAGTCAATGAAAAGGCTCAAATATCCATGAAAGCTAAAATTAATCCTTTTATGTCACTTTCCGAGAACTAAAATAAAAAAACCATGAGTTAGCCAAGCAAGCAGTGTCTTCATTGAAAAGGAATTTGAATGCGAACGTATGTTCCTTTACCTGGTTCGCCGTTAATGGTTAACTTACCTCCGTGCTGTTTAAGGATCGCTTTGGTTAAAGTTAGTCCTACGCCAATATTATCTGATAAATTGTTTGAAGAATTGAAAACTTGTTCAACCAGGGGTTGTTCGATACCTTTACCAATGAGAAGTCATGTAAATATGCGAAGTAAAGGAGATTAAAGACAATACCAACAAAATTAATAAGCGAGAATCAGCCCCAACAATACCACAAGCTGTAAACAGGCGCTCAATAATCCATTGGGCTGCATCTGACTCGATTAACGCCTCTTTCAAGACTAAAGCTGCACCAACAAAGATAATTAGATTCCACGAAACTGTTTTTAATCCATCCTTCCAAGCGATCGCTTTTAATTAAAACGTGAATTTAGTTCTAATAGAGTTCTTGTTGGCAATATTATCT
Organism: Pleurocapsa sp. CCALA 161; assembly: GCF_003003995.1. GTDB lineage: Bacteria > Cyanobacteriota > Cyanobacteriia > Cyanobacteriales > Xenococcaceae > Waterburya. The sequence goes on from NZ_PVWF01000031.1 coordinate 38,972, forward strand.
TGACTAAAAGAGTCTCCCTAATATGATTAGAAAGACTCTTGTTTTACTCATGAAATCAACAACACATGAGAATTTAATTTTTATTTGAATTAGAACTTTTAGTTAGAACCTTAAACTTAATATTTTGAGCTAGTGCTTTAGTGAATCTTTTAGGAAAAGCTTTTGTGACTTACAAGCACTAATACTCAACAGGTTTCACGACTAAACTAGAAGCTTTAAGACTAAATAAGAGCCTAGTACCGCTGCGCGTAAGTAATAAGTATTGATTTATTAGCTTTTACAGATTATTCGATGCTTACTTTATTTACGCCCTCGTCTACTGGCTATTATATTCCGCGGCAAACAACTCAAAACCAGCCTGTGATGGATCTTCAGTTGTGGCCACCAGTATTTCAGCTTGCTCATTGGCATAATAGTCTGTAGAACCAGTCTCTAGACTTGAAAATTCGTTGGTGTCAAGACTTTGCGTTTGAGTAGAAAATTCTGTGGAGTTAAAAGCTGTAAATCCATCAATAGCACTAATGTTGTTGTTACTAACATACGAATCTTCACTTTTTTCGTTATAAAGACCGTAAATAGGTAATCCTATACTCGAATTCGAGCCGTAACCAATATAGTCATTGCCAACACCTTGGGCAGTATTGTTTTCAATTGTAGTGCCATGGGTGGTATCGTTCCATATGAAATGGGCATTAATATTAGAAAAACTGCTATCTCTAAGAGTAACGTCAGTAGTGTTAAAAAACTTAGCCCCACCAGCATCATGGTTTTGGGGATGTTGGGCAGCTAAATTAACACCCTGTACGGTAATGCCACTGATTGTACCTCCCCTAGTATCGCCAACGCCAATACCTTTTCTGCCTACATTACTGATGGTGGAATTGAGAACCTGAAATCCATCGGCACTGTCGAGGTTAATTCCAGTATTGTTTTGACCGTCTGTGTTTGGTTGGCTAATACCAATGTTATTAATATCTAAATTTTGTAAAGTTAGATCCGTTGCCCCATAACTGTTAATACCAATATTAGCATTGGTTAATTCCAGATCTTGGATCGTTGCACCATCAGCATCTTGAGTTATGTTTAAAATCGGTTCAGATGAGCCGCCACCATCAATTACCGTACCGTCTTGACCATCAAGTGTAATGTCCTTGTCGATGGTAACTCCTGAAGCAGAATAAGTATTGTTCCCTAACTCAACTATGTCGCCATCGCTAGCTGCTGCGATCGCACTTTTTAGATCGCCGCCAAAATCATTATCAACATTAATAACGTTGCCACCATTTTCTGCTACAACAGTCGTATCTTGATCGACCTCAGTTTGATCGGTAGTGGTTTGATCGACCTCAGTTTGATCGGTAGTGGTTTGATCGACCTCAGTTTGATCGGTAGTGGTTTGATCGACCTCAGTTTGATCGGTAGTGGTTTGATCGACCTCAGTTTGATCGGTAGTGGTTTGATCAATCTCAGTTTGATCGGTAGTGGTTTGATCGACCTCAGTTTGATCGGTAGTGGTTTGATCAATCTCAGTTTGATCGGTAGTGGTTTGATCAATCTCAGTTTGATCGGTAGTGGTTTGATCAGTAGTCGTGTCGTAAAAGACCGAGTCGCTTACCTCACTTTCTGGAGTATTTGTATCTCCACTATATAAACTATCGTTAGTTCCTGAATTTTCCGTGCTGCCAGCATTGTCAACATAAGTTGAATCAACGTTTTCAGTAGTTTCAGTAGTTAAGGAATCTTGCATGTTTTTATTCTAAATTAAGATTTGTATTTTTTACGGTCAGAAACGGAAAATCAAGACTATTTTTGACGGTATGTCTTGCTGATAATTCTGACCAGGGTGCTTTTGCACAATGTTCTGGCAATTTGTACACCTAGAAAACCTAGCAGGAGAAAGATAAAAATTCGGATAACTTCAAGGACACATTGTGAAAAATTCGATCATAGATCGACAATATTTTGTATATTTTTGTGACATTGTAACTCGAAGAAAATGACCGAATTTAAGCGTTATTGCCCTAAATTGCTAGATATTTGTTTAAGCTTACCTTATGTCTATTTGTATCTATCCGAGTGTAGATATAGATTTCTGATAGTAACTCAAAGATTTATAATGTATCGTTATTCAATTGAGAATTAACTCTTGGCTTGGGCCAACAAAATCTTCAGAATTTGTTGGTTAGGCAGGATTGACATCCTCCCCAGCCTAAAAGCGTGGGGATTCCTAAGACTCACGACTTAGGTTTCTGTTTCCTTCCCGCGTTGCGGGTTTTGCTCAACTGCCCTTTAGAACTATGTCTATTAGGTCTTATGTCCGATCCACAGACGATCACTGCGAGTCCCGCAGCAAGTATGTTTTTTCCAGCATTGATATCTCTGTCGATGCCTATGGTTTTACAGCTAGGACAATCCCAACTGCGAATATCCAAGGGCAAGCTGTCCATCACGAAACCGCAATGGTTACATCGCTTACTGCTAGGGAAAAAGCGGTCAATCTTGACCAGTTTTCGCCCGTACCATTCACACTTATACTCAAGTTGACGAAACATTTCGCCCCAAGCAGCATCGGAGATAGACCGAGCCAGCTTATGGTTTTTGACCATGTTTCTAATGGCAAGATCTTCAATAGCAATTACGCCGTTGGCTCTTACCAAGCCTGTAGTCAACTTGTGCAAAAAATCAGTACGAGCATCTTTAATTTTGGCGTGTATCTTAGCTACTTCAAGTCTTGCTTTATATCGGTTGTTCGAGCCTTTGGTTTTCCGACTCAACAACTTTTGCGCGACTTTAAGCTTTTGATACAGCCGATTGAAATGCTTAGGATTGGCTATCTTTTCTCCATCGCTGGTAGTCAACAGACTAGAGATGCCAACATCAATACCAACTTTTTTATCAGTTGGTGGCAATGGTTGAACAGTTGGGTCATCTATCAACAGAGAAACAAACCATCTACCAGATGGCTCAAGTTTGACTGTGACAGTAGAGGGACTAGTGCCATCGGGCAAAAGCCTAGACCAAACTATATGCAACGGTTCTTTGCACTTGGCAAGCCACAATTTCCCATCACGGTATTTGAAAGCTGCACGGGTAAATTCAGCATTACCTCCGTTTCGTTTTTTCTTGAAGTTGGGATACTTGGCTCGTTTTGCCCAGAAATTTTCAAACGCCTTGCTCAAATGGCGCAAGGTTTGCTGAAGTGGCACGGAGCTAACTTCATTCAGAAAAACCAGATCTTCTTCTTTCTTCCAATCGGTAAGCATAGAAGAGGTTTGATTATAGCCAACCCTTTCTTGTCGCTGATACCATCCTTCAGTTTTGGCTGCCAAAGCCTTGTTGTAGACCAAGCGAACGCAGCCCATCGTCCGACGCAAGAGATTCTCTTGGGGGAGCGTTGGGTAAAACCTATATTTGTAGGCGCGTTCAGTCATTTGTAATATTTGTCTAACAACTCTTACATTTTAACACAATGAACCTAAAATATAAAGTCCCCCTAGAAGGGGGAGGTCTTAAACCCAATTTCTCCTGATAACTAAAAATGCACTACGGATAACTGCTATCCTGTTTAAACGATACGATACGGCAGTAAGCAGATCTCTTTTATGGTTTATGGCTAATTTTTTGTTGGAAGTCGGTACAGAAGAATTACCCGCAGATTTTGTTAGTAGTGCGATCGCGCAATGGCAGACTAAAATTTCTCATAGTTTATCGGCGCAATTTCTTAATCCTGCCAAAGTTGAGTGTTATGGAACTCCTCGCCGTCTAGCCGTATTACTTCAGGACATTCCCGATCGCCAAGCAGATCGAGAAGAAGAAATTAAAGGCCCTCCAGCAACAGCAGCATTCAAAAATGGTCAGCCTACCAAAGCAGCCGAGGGTTTTGCCCGTAAGCAGGGGGTGAGCCTGGAAGATTTAGAAATTCGCGATACTGACAAAGGCGAATTTGTCTTTATCCAAAAGCAGATTATAGGTCGTCAGACAACAGAGATTCTACCAGACCTATGCCTAGATTGGATTACTGGTTTAGAAGGTAAACGTTTTATGCGCTGGGGAGATGGTGACTTACGTTTTCCTCGCCCGATTCGCTGGCTGGTGGCGTTATGGAATAGCCAGATTCTACCCTTAGAATTAGTTAATGGTTCAGCAAGTATTCAAAGCGATCGCATCTCTCGCGGACACAGAGTATTACATCCTGAGGCGATCGCAATTGCTCAAGCAACAGATTATGTTGCGACCATGCGTTCTGCTGCTGTAGAAGTAGACTCTAAGGTTAGACAGGAAAAGATTGAAGCAGACATCTTAGCGCGAGCTAAAGAAATAGGCGCACAGGCAGAAATATACCCAGATTTGCTGGCAGAAGTTGTTAATTTAGTTGAATATCCCACCGCAGTTACAGGTAAATTTGAGGCGGAATTTCTTACCTTACCAACGGAAGTAATCAAGACAGTAATGGTTAGCCATCAGCGTTATTTTCCCCTTCATCAGGAGCAAGGTGGGGCTTTGTTGCCCAACTTTATTACTATTTCCAATGGCGATCCCAAGAAGCAAAATATTATTGCCGAAGGAAATGGTAGAGTTATTCGCGCCCGACTCGCAGATGCACAATTCTTTTATCAGGCAGACTGTGATGAGCATTTAGATACCTATTTGCCTGAGTTAGAGAACGTTACCTTTCAAGAAGATTTAGGTTCGATGCGGGACAAAGTTGACCGCATTATTGATATGGCAAGAATGATTGCCGAACAGTTAAGCGCCGATGAATCGCAGCAAAATGAGATTGAAAGCACTGCTTTACTGTGCAAAGCAGACTTAGTCACCCAGATGGTTTATGAGTTTCCTGAACTACAGGGGGTGATGGGGGAAAAATATGCAATAGTTAGTGGTGAGTCGGTAACTGTAGCCAAGGGCATTTTTGAACACTATTTGCCTAAAGGCGCAGATGATATTATGCCCACCACCTTAAATGGTCAGGTGGTTGGTTTGGCGGATCGCCTGGATACTTTAATCGGGATTTTTGGTCTAGGGTTGATTCCGACTGGTTCATCCGATCCTTTTGCCCTGCGTCGGGCAGCTAACGCCATCGTGAACATTATTTGGTCGGCAGATTTACCACTTAATCTTAATCAATTATTAGAGCAGGGTTCAGCCGATTTTGTATCCGCCCATAGCGATCGCCAATCTCCCTTAACAGCTTTACAAGAATTCTTTTGGCAACGAATACGGACACTACTGCAAGACGAATTGCAAGTAGATTACGATCTAGTCAATGGGGTGGTGGGCGATAATGATCCTGAATACACTCAAAGAGCTTTAGAAGATTTATTAGATGTTCGAGAGCGCGCTTTATTTTTACAATCAGCCCGCAAAAACGGCAGACTAAATGAGATCTACGCAACGATTAATCGTTCATCACGTCTGGCAAGTCAAGGAGATTTGGATACACAGACTCTAGATCCTCAAGGCTTAGTTAAGCCCGAACTGTTTGAAGAGTCTTCTGAACTAGAATTTTATCAAGCCCTCAGTGATTTATTATCCCAGACAGAAGCAGCACAACAAGAGCGGAATTATCAATCATTAATTGAGGGTTTGACGACAATTGCTCCTGTAGTAAGTAACTTTTTTGATGGTGACCATAGCGTATTAGTTATGGCAGAAAATCCTGATGTTAAACGCAATCGCTTGAATCTTTTGGCGCTGTTGCGGAATCACGCTAGAGTTTTAGCTGATTTTGGGGCGATCGTTAAAGAGTGATTAACTGATGTTACGCACTAATCAATCTGCTAAGACTAGGTAGTGGGTAGTGGGTAGTGGGTAGTGGGTAGTGGGTAGTAGGTAGTGGGTTAATTTTCTTGAGCTTTTAATTTTTTGGTAATTGAAACTAATATTTTTATTTTTTCTAATTAAGAACTGAATTTATAGTTAAGATTAAGTTTCGCAACTCAATTTTAACATTAGGTATTATTTAAAACTTACTACCTACTACCTACTACCTATTTATCTGCTGAAAGAATCGCGATCGCAAAATAAAGTTGCGTGAGGCAAAGTACGTAAGATAGTTGCGGGGAAATTAGGCGCGATCGCCTGTTTGAGAGTCTGTCTAACCACTTGTGTCTTATGACTTCCTCCCGCCAAACAAAATACTCGCTTGGCAGCGCAAATTGTAGGAATAGTTAAAGTGTAGGCATAGCTGGGGACAGCTGCTAAATCTCTGAAGTAGCCTCCGTTTACCTGTTGCTGGCGCGTCTTTGTTTCCAGCTTCACTAACTTTACTACTTGTGGATCGTTAAAATCGGCGACGCTAGGTTCATTAAAAGCTAGATGTCCGTTGTCTCCAATACCCAACATACAAAGGTCAATGGTTTGCTGCTGTAATAAATGACGATAGCGATCGCATTCTCTTAAGGGTTGTTGAGCATCTCCTGCGAGGTAATAAAATTGCCGTGGCTTTAGCGGTTGTTCTACCTTGTGATATAAATAATAGCGAAAGCTACCAGGATGATCGGCAGCTATTCCCAGATACTCATCGAGATGGAAAAAAATAATCCGCGACCAATCTAGTAGGGCATCAAATTTGTTTTGAGGGATAGTTAGTACAAAAGTCAAAAGTCAAGAGTTTTAACCTACTACTTACTACCTACTACCTACTACCTGATCTCAACTCTTCAATTTAAAATTGTCAGACTACTAGTAGATTTCCTTGGGCGATCGCTGTTAAAAAGTCTAGCTGCGAATTGCCTGTTGCTAAGATGATCCTGACAGTTTCTTGTTGCTCAAGCAATGATTGAAGATAATCTTGTGCCAGTGTCGTTACATCTTGGGTTAATTCCATCGCGTCAGCAGCAACCCTGACAGATAAGTCACCAATTTTGATAACCTGAGTATCGAGGGATGATAGAGTACGATCTGACATCTTTAATTAATCGAGTTTTTAGGAGAATATGAGCAATATATCCGATATAGCCGTCAAAAACATCCAAGGCAAATCTGAAACATTTGCTGACTATCAGGGTAAGGTATTGTTAATTGTCAATGTTGCTTCTTATTGTGGCTATACTCCCCAATACAAAGGATTAGAGCAGCTAAACCAAGATTACCGCGAAAAGGGCTTAAGAGTGTTGGGCTTCCCCTGTAATGATTTTGGCGCACAAGAGCCTGGAACGAACGAAGAGATTGCTAAGTTTTGTGAAACTAGCTATGGTGTTAGTTTTGACATGATGGATAAGGTACATGCTAAGGGGTCTGAGCAACATCCTTTATACCAAACTCTCACCAACGCTATAGAGCCAAAAGGCGATGTCGCCTGGAACTTTGAGAAATTTCTCATTAGCAAACAGGGTGATGTTGTCGCTCGCTTTGGTAGCGGTGTCGCTCCTACTTCTGCTGAGTTAATTCAGGCAGTTGAAGCGGAACTCGCCAAGTAAATTTAGCGTTATTACCCAACTTGATGTCACTACGTAGCAGCTTAATGAAATGTATGTGACATGCAATCTATATAGTTAATTGCTGAAATCGATGGTCGTCCCATTGGATTTATTCAGATTATCGATCCAGCCCTTGAAGATAGCAAATGAATTCTATGTAGTTTTTGAGATAATTGCTGCCAGCTAACTATGTTTGATGTTTAATGAGTGAAACTATTTGAGTGTTTTGCGGTGTCAAACAATAATTTAAATCAAGTAAACTGGACTAAATTTGCTAATTATCTAGCTTTAGCGGTCATTTTCTGGGGTATTTTAGTTCGAACCGTTCAATATCTTAGTAATAGGTCGCTCTGGGGAGATGAACTTAGTTTAGTTGTCAACATTCTGGATCGCTCTTATGGAGAGTTATCTCAAACCCTAGATTATAATCAGTCAGCACCTCTGGGTTTTCTCTGGATTGAGAAACTGGCGACGCAATTGTGGGGTAACAGCGAATATGCTCTCAGGTTATTGCCGTTTATTGCCAGCATTATATCTTTGGGAGTGTTTTATAGTTTGGTGCGCCGATATAGTTCAACTTGGGCTGCACCTATCGCTCTGTGTTTATTTGCCTGTACTAAGTTTACTGTTTACTTCTCCACCGAATTAAAACCTTACTCTAGCGATGTAGCGATCGCGCTAATTCTGTTTTGGTTTATAGTTGAAGCTCAACATCGAATTTTAAAAGTTAGAGAGATGCTGGGTTTTGCTGCTTTGGGTAGTTTAGCAATCTGGCTTTCTTATCCTGCGGTTTTAGTGATGGCAGGAATGGAGGGATGGAATTTGGGCACAGCTTCGAGAAGATCCTGGGGCAAAATTATCATCAATCGTCTGGGAATTTATTCTGCCTGGTTGATTAGTTTCGGTTTGTTCTACTTAATTAATATTGCCGATGCTGTGAACAATGAAGATCTAAGTTCTTCTTGGGCAGGGCGATATCCAGATTCATTTGCTGATATTTTGTGGTTATTCGATGTTTTAGCTAAGTTTTTCTATCATCCCATGGGATTTTTAGGTATAACCGATGCCATTGGTATTTTTGCTTTTATCATCGGCTGTATTGCCTGGTATCGCCACAATCGGACGCTCTTTTTTGCCTTAATTGCTCCATTTGTCTCTACCATACTTGCTGCTTATCTTCATCAATATCCTTTTCAAGATCGTCTGACTCTATTTTTAGCACCTTTCGGCATGATGATCGTAGCGGAAGGAATTGTCTTGATGCTGTCGCCAATAAATAAGCTAAATCGAGGCAAAAGCCCAAGAGGAACTCGGTTGATGGCAATGTTAGGAATTATCTCTTTGGTTGCTTTAACGATCCTGCCAATTTATCGATCTAGTACCTTACTTGTTAAACCTGAATTAAAACAGGAAGTTAAACCAGTGTTGGCATATGTTGCCCAGCAGAATCAACCAGGAGACAAAGTATACGTTTATGCAGAAGGGAATCTAGCTTTTACTTATTACATGAAGTTAAAAAAATATAGCAATATAGACTATATTCTTGGCACAGTTAACTTTGATAGCGATGAGCCAAAGCAAGATTTACAGCAAGATTTGGGCAAAGAGTTACAACCGTTAAAAGATCATCGAGTTTGGTTTATTTTGCGTGCAAATGCCGAAAAAAAAGCAGAAATAATTGAATATCTCGATCGCATCGGTCAAAAAAGAGACTCGTTTGAGCAGACGGGAGCTTCTGCCTACCTTTATACTTTATCAGGGGCAAATTAAGCACAGAGCAACAGGATGATACTAAATTCGTTTCATATAGGTTACTTAAAAAATTGAGTAGCGAGTAGCGAGTAACAAGTAACAAGTAACAAGTAACAAGTAACAAGTAACAAGTAACAAGTAACAAGTAACAAGTAACAAGT
>NZ_PVWF01000155.1 GCF_003003995.1 Pleurocapsa sp. CCALA 161
TTTACTGATGCCATGCGCCTAGAAGGGAAATCTAATCTTTTTAAAGATAATCATTTATTTGCACCTTTGCCAATTATGGGCAATGCGATCGTAGTTTATCCTAATTTAGATTTAAAAGTATTAAGTAAAGAATTAGAAGAGATACAAATAACTAATTTTCCTAATCTTATGGTTGCAACTTCAATTTTGCCGAGGGACTGTGGTGTGATAATTCGCGCTTTTGCCAACAAAACTATTCAACTCAAACAATATTTTAAGCTGGTATTAGAACATATTCGTAATTTAGTTAATCAACCTGCTTTACCTTATATCCCCAAGTAATTGAACATAGCCTAATAATAAATGAAATAAATAAAATGACAGAAGTAGCTAATCAATATTTAGGAAATATCCAAGAAAATGCTGAACTATCTCAACGATTAACCAGAGAAACCTGTTTAAAAGTTTATCTCAGCCAAAGCGATCGCGTTGAAGGTAGAATTCATGTCCATACTAATTCTGGCGTTGCTGTAGGAATTATTAAAAGTCGCGATTTTTTTTTACAAGAAGGAAATGTATTTCAAACCGAATCGGGAAAATTAGTCTCAATTCATCTACAGCCAGAAAAATTAATGGTGCTAAGTTTTTCTAGTTCAACGGCAGATACTTTACCTGCTAAATTAATCCATTTGGGTCATGTTTTAGGCAATCATCACTGGCCGATAATTGTCCGCAAAAATAAAATTTATCTTCAGCTAACAGCAGATACAGCCGTAATGGAAGCGACGATCGAGGATTTTCAAATTCCTGGTTTGAGAATAGATTACGAATCGCGTAGCGCCCTAAAGGATACACCTTCGGATAAAGCCATGCCGTTAGGCTTATCGCCCATCGAACACCTCGACTTTTCCGACCATACCCATCATCCTCAAAGCTAATGATTCAGTTCCAGATGCCCCAGCAGCTTGCAATGATGCAGCTATCTGATTCTTTTTTCCCCACTGGTTCTTTTACTCTTTCTCATGGAATAGAAGCCTTAGTTCAAACTGGAAAAATTCAGTCGGCAAAAGATCTACAAGTCTTTTTGCAGCTGTTGTTACTTAACAAAGTAGGAACGACTGATATAGTAGCACTAATCTATGCTCATCGAGGCAGTAAAGACGGCGATTTAGAAGCAGTGAGACGAGCCGACCAGCAACTATTTGCCCAAACCGCGATCGCCAAAATCAGAGAAACTCAGCGTCAAAGTGGACGAGCTTTGCTAATGGTGGCTGGTTCTACCTGGCAAAATGAACAATTGGAAATCCTCAACCGAGAGGCAGCTACGGGTGAAATACACTGTTTGCATCCAGTTATCTTTGGTGTAGTCGCTGGGATCGCAGGTTTGAGGGAACAAGATGCAGTATTGGCTTTTTTACATGGTTTGGTTACTAGTATCTTGAGCGCAGCTATTCGTTTGGGTGTTTTAGGACACATCCAAGCGCAGCAAATTTTGCGATCGCTAGCACCAGATATTGAAGCAGTCTGGTCAACTGCTGCATCAATGAATTTAGAGCAGATGTGGTCTTGTACTCCCTCGATTGATCTGGCTCAAATGCAACATCCAAAATTGGCTCAGAGGTTGTTTGCTAATTAGTTGTTGATTATCAAGTGCGATCGCTCTATTAACATTTAAAATTAACACCCTTTACTTCTTAATCATTATTTAACCCTTACCCTTAATTAAAACTATGAGTTATCGTATGGATCGACGGGCGTATGCCGATACCTTTGGTGCAACAGTAGGCGATCGCGTTCGCTTGGCAGATACAGAATTGTTGATTGAAGTCGAACGAGATTACACTACCTACGGTGACGAAGTAAAATTTGGTGGCGGTAAAGTAATCCGCGATGGTATGGGACAATCACCGATATCCCGCGCGGATGGTGCGGTAGATCTGGTAATTACCAACGCCTTAATTCTCGACTGGTGGGGTGTGGTCAAAGCCGATATTGGCATCAAAGACGGCAAAATATCTAAGATCGGTAAAGCTGGCAATCCTTATATTCAAGACAACGTTGACATCATTATTGGTGCTGCTACAGAAGTCCTGGCAGGAGAAGGACATATTGTTACGGCGGGAGGAATAGATAGCCATATTCACTTTATTTGTCCCCAACAGATCGAAACTGCAATCGCCTCTGGAATAACTACAATGATCGGCGGTGGTACTGGCCCTGCTACTGGTACTAATGCTACTACCTGTACTCCTGGCGCGTGGAATATCGCGATGATGCTGCAAGCTGCCGATGCTTTCCCAATGAATTTAGGCTTTTTGGGCAAGGGAAACAGTGCCAAACCAGAAGGATTAGTCGAACAAGTCAAGGCTGGCGCAATGGGTTTAAAACTCCACGAAGATTGGGGAACAACCCCCGCTGCGATCGATACTTGTCTGGGTGTTGCCGATGAATATGATGTCCAGGTAGCAATCCACACCGACACCCTTAATGAATCGGGTTTTGTCGAAGATACGATCGCCGCCTTTAAAAATCGAGCAATTCATACTTATCATACTGAAGGTGCAGGAGGCGGACACGCACCAGATATTATTAAAGTTTGCGCTTTAAGTAATGTTTTACCTTCTTCTACTAATCCCACTCGTCCTTTTACCGTCAACACTCTAGAAGAACATCTCGATATGCTGATGGTGTGTCATCACCTCGATAAAAGCATTCCTGAAGATGTAGCCTTTGCTGAATCGCGTATTCGCCAAGAAACTATTGCAGCAGAAGATATCTTGCACGATTTAGGAGCATTTAGCATGATTTCTTCAGATTCTCAAGCAATGGGCAGAGTTGGGGAAACTATTATTCGTACTTGGCAAACTGCCCACAAAATGAAAGTACAACGGGGTGTCCTAACTGATAAAAATCAGCAATCAGCTGATAATTTTCGCGCTAAACGCTATATTGCCAAATACACTATTAACCCTGCAATTACTCATGGTATTGCCAGTCATGTCGGTTCAATTGAAGAGGGTAAACTAGCCGATATCTGCCTTTGGAAACCCGCTATGTTTGGTGTAAAACCAGCAATAGTACTCAAAGGTGGTGCGATCGCTTGGGCGCAGATGGGCGATCCTAATGCGAGTATTTCCACCCCTCAGCCCGTACACATGCGTCCTATGTTCGGTAGCTTTGGTGGTACAACTGCTGCGACCTCTTTAACCTTTGTTTCTCAAGCTGCACTGGATGCAAATATTCCCGAACAAATTGGCTTAAACAAAATGATTGCTGCGGTTAGCAATACCCGCAAGATAAGTAAGACAGATATGAAACTCAATGATGCCTTACTCAATATTGAAGTCAATCCTGAAACTTATGAGGTCAAAGCAGATGGAGAACTGTTAACCTGCGAACCTGCTAAAGTTTTACCGATGGCGCAACGTTATTTCTTATTTTAGTTTGATACTTAGTTTGATACTTAATCTGAAATACAAAAAAGAATGAAACAGATCAACTCTCCCCTAGTCCCTATTCATAAAATTTGTAGCCAATCTTTAAATGTTTCATACTATATTGCCCATGTCATTGGTTGAATTGGTTCAAAAGTAGATTTAACCTGATAAGTAGAATTACTTTCTGTGGCATGATGAATTGCGAGGACTAATTCATTGACGTGGAGGGAATATCTTGCCGAAAGACGACAGGGACGATCTTCTCTAATGGCATCAGCAATTTCGGCAATGCCACGGGCAAAATCCATTTGAAAAGCCCCGCGATAACTATATTTCGTCTTAGTACCCATTAAAGGATATTTTTGTTTGATTGGGCTGACGATCATCTTTCTGCGGATGCTGAATCTTCTTCTAATATGTACAGGAGCATTATAAAACCAGGAATCGGGAGTACTTAAAATACCGCGATCGCCAAAGATCCGTAAAGAATGATCGTGAGCTGCAACAATACTACAGGTCAATCTAACTACTACTCCTGAAGCAAATTTAATACAGGCGACAGAAAAATCTGGTGCATTATGGTCTAAGGGAATATCAGTATTTTTATCTTCAACCAATGTAGAACTAAAGCCTGTAACGCTCTCTGCACGCCCAAAAAAAGCAGGAAACCAAGAAAGATAATATCCTGCATGTTCCATAGTGCAGCCTACTTCAAATTCGTCTTTATACGGCCAAGGAATACCCGATTGATTAACCCAGGCTTTATAAGGCATTTTGTGGACTAAACCATCATCCATTTCACTATAAACAACATACACCTTGCCGACTACATCTTCTCGTAATGCCTTCCAGATTGTCTGTGCTGTTTCTCCCAAAAGACTACAGGGTGCTGATGATAGATGCAGTCCTTTGTGTTCGGCAAGTTCCACCAGTTTTTCTGCTTCCTCCAATTTCATCGCCAGAGGTTTTTCCGAATAAACGTGCTTATCTGCTAATAGACAGGCTAAATTGATTTCAAAATGGCTTTTAGGATTAGTCAGATTTACTACTAACTGAACTTGGCGATCGCTTAGTAACTCATCTAGGGATTGATAAACATTTACTCCGTGATGTTGAGCAAAATCTTGACATCTAGCTGAATTTAAATCGTAAACTCCTGTTATTTTAAGTTCTGGATAATTTTTTAGCGTAGTTAAATAATAATCTGCTACAAAACCGCAGCCAATAATGGCAATATTAATTATTCTAAACATTTCCAAAATGGTTTTAATCTTTAGATTTTAGCGTATATTAAATACTTACTCTGACTTTTAATTACCAAAGATTTTCCTGGAAACTTTTGCCCAAAGACGATTATGCTCTTTGAGCTTGGGTTTTAGCTGTTGTCGGCTAGAGCTTGTTTAATAAGGTGCGTAATGTCACTGGGGCTTTTAGCTATTTTAAGCCCAATTTTGCGTAATTTCGTGGCGGTTTGGCGATCGCGATTGGCAATGGGAATTGAAGCGGAGAGATGATTAGTAATGATAGTCACAGCATCCTGATAAATTTTTGTCTGGGGTGCTTTTAGACCGACTAAGTAAACTACTATAGGCTTCTTGTCAGCATGGTTTTGCTTATAGGCGATAATTGAATCAACTTGACTAATCCTCTGTCCAATCACAACAATTGCTTTAGTGTGAGGATCTTCGTTGAAGGTTGCCAACCAGTAAGCTAAATCAGAGCCAATAATACGGTCATTGCCTACACTGACAATCATCGACTGTCCAATTTGAGCTACATTTAATTCTGCTGCCACCTCATAACCAAGATGCCGACTAGAAGTGATTAAGCCTACTATTCCTGGTTGATAAAACTGAGGCTGCAAATTACCTAACCAGACCTGTTGAGGAATAACAATCCCATGACTCCCAGGGCCTAAAACTAGAGTATTAGTTTGCTGAGCGCATTTGAGCAATGCAATCGTATCTTGGGGAGGGACTTTAGAAGTAAAGACAATAATGCAACGAATACCAGCAGCGATCGCTTCTTTGGCAGCATCAAGCACTTGATAGGGGTCAACAAAAATCAAGCTAATCTCAACTTTGCCGAACTCCGTCTGGACTTGTTCCACCAGATCAAAGACAGGCAAACCTTCTACTGTCGTCCCGCCTTTACCAGGGCAAACTCCAGCGATAATGTCTGTCCCATAAGTTTTCATTTGCAGAGCGCAAAAAGCTGCTCGATCATCAGTAATTCCTTGAATAATAACCTTGTTGGGGTGAAACCAATTCATAGACAGAAATAACGCAGTGGGAATGGATTGAGTAGTTGAATAAAAAGAATAAAGCAAAAAACATCAACTTGGCTATGTTTAGTGGTTATCCCAGCACAATTTTGAGCGCGAAATTACTTTAACTAGATTTAACTATGGCGATCGCCTGATGAATGCTGTCCTCTAGGCTACTAGATAAATAAATCTGTTCTGAACTGGCTAAATCGTTAATGTTACTGTGGTTTAGCAAACGTAAGACAAAATATGGTTTACGGTGAGTTACTACAGAAACCTGCGGTGATTGAGAGGGATCTATCTCTTCATCAACTAAAATTTGTTTTGAAGTAGCCAATTCAGCCGCTTCTTCTAAAACCTGGCAATAATCAACAACAGTTTGGGCGATCTGGCGATTAACCGCTTCAATATCCCAAATATTCAGGATGATGACTTTAATTTCTGCAAAAGACTCTAATTGTCGCAAAATACTGAGTAACTGCTCTCGATAAAGCTGAAGATTATCTCCCTCAGTAACTAAACTATTTTCAATTAAAGCACCGCAAGCAGTCACAACTTTATTTTGATCTAATAAATCCCAGGTGAGTAAAGCCGAGTCAAAACTACTACAGATCATCCCGATCTTGCCATTCTTTTGGTGCCAATCAAGCCAACGCCAGTTAACTTGACTAAAATTTTTATTAGTTGTCCAAACGCTATGATCGGCACTAGCTCGTTGTTGTGACGAAAAATTTAGGGTTTCAATAATTGGCTGTCGAGCTAAAGCATGGTCGTTGATTTTGATTCTGCCGTCTAAAGCCATCAACTCACCTTTGTTGTTAACTCCCAAAGGATTAATTTCAATCAGATCTAGGTCTTGTTCTTTAAACAGACGATACATCTTAGCCATAATCTCGCTGACAGAACAAATCAAGTTTCCTGATAGACCCATTCGAGTAGCCAACTGACGAGCATAGAAAAGCGTAAACTCGTCAGTTACCGCCACCTGCTGTAAATTGCTCAACAACGAATCAATATTCATACCGCCCCGGGCAGAACCTAGCAGCACAGGACATTTTAGGTCATAATCAAGCACTATTGCCAGGAATAACTCTCGTTCAGTGTTGTAGTGTGCCTCTGCCAAAATCACTTCGGGATATTCTCCCAAAATAGACAGATTAAATATACTGCGTGCAGCAGCGATCGCATCAATAGTATTCGCCACAAAACGTATTCCCCCAGCTTTACCTCGCCCTCCAGATCTAACCTGAGACTTTAAAACTACGGGGTAGGGAATTTGTAATTGCTTGATTTTTCTGGCATCTTGAATAGTTAAGGAAGGTAAAATAGGAATCCCTACTATTCTAAATAGCTCTTTAGCCTGATACTCTAATAGTTCCATAAATCAGCTAGTTACATTTTCTTATAGTTTAGAGTAGCTAATTCATTACTATTCGGTTAATTTGTTATCTTATGTGTAAATTGTTAAATTATTAACTTAATTTACTTTTGGTCTTGAAAATTTAGGGGCAAAGCGATTATGATAATTACTGCTCAAAAGCCCGACCTTTCCCCAAGGAAATAGTTGTTCTAAAGTAGTTAACGCAAGTAAGGCAACTTTAAGGTTTTCACTTAGCTATACTATATTTTAGTATCGCCTAAAATTATGCTCTAGTTAGGCACTCTCAACGGTCAGATGATTCACAATTCAACTATGCCCATTAACATTACGGACGATTTTTTCGCGTAACAGACTCCATCAAATCAATGGCAAAGCATTCAAATCAGGGAAAATATTGTTCGATTTACAACAGCTATGGCAAAATCTCATAACGGAAGGGGAATGGAAAAAGTTGTAATTATTATCAACGCTGAAGTTGGCGACCAAGGTCAACTGGTCTCAGCCTCTCCTGTGACTCAAAAAATGGTCGAAGCTTTACAGCAAAGTATTTTCCAAAGCTCACCATCTAGAGTAGTAGAAATAGTTTCTGCTGCTACTCTCTGGTCAAAAAATTCAAAAACCATCAAAAAAGACAGAATCACCGATACAATTTACTGTCCTCTGACAATTCAATTGCCAGACTATTTTGATTTTCCCCAAAGAAAAATTTATGCTGCCTGTAAAGACATTAATGCCCGAAGACGCTGGGTAGAAAAAAATCTCGACTGCAAAACTAGTGTTGGTGATTCTTGGCTGGGTCACCTGTGGCTGCCAATTATCCTCACAGACAAACTAGTATTTGGCGAAGTGATTGGGGAAGGTCCGATGCCTAACTCCTATGAACATCCTGTGGCTATTCCTAAGCGCCAGCAACAATCTCTTCATAATCTAGCAGAGCAGCTACTAGATTCTTTGGCAGCAACTCCCGCAGCCTATTTATTGCAATTTAGCTTATATAACGGCGAAATTGTTTTTGATCGACTATGGCCTTTTCCTGCTGCACCAGCCCTGATTACTTTGAAGACACAGCAGCCTGATTTATTTACCTGTCACTGGAACTGCTTGACTGAAAAAGCGATCGCTAAAATCAATATAACTGACGCAATGCCAATTTAGGCTGAATATTTATTATTATGATGATTGTGAGGGCAAAGGAATTTGGGAAAACCACCAACCCTCTTCTTCATTTGTTAAATTCTCTGACTAGAGGTGCAAGGTTAAACTTGTGACTTGTGAATCTATTTAACCTGAGTTCGGGTTAAGCAGATTAATTGGTGGAGATAGCTTAGAGCTAATAGCTTTTGAGATAGTTTGGATACAACTCTACTATGAAAGAAGAACGGAAAATAGTATTTTTTAAATACCTTCAAAATAAGGATTTGAGCTAATCCCGAACTCAGGTTATTTACCTAGTTACTAATTCTTTGAGCGCGTCGTGCATCTAACCACTGCTGTAAAATGATCGCTGCTGCAAGGCGGTCAATTGCCCCCTTATTGCGGGTAGAAAATTGTTTTTGAGCTTTTAGCTGTGCCTCTGCTTCCACAGAGGTCAAACGCTCGTCTAC
>NZ_PVWF01000156.1 GCF_003003995.1 Pleurocapsa sp. CCALA 161
ATAAGGTGAGCATCGCCCACCCTATTGATTAGACTGATTAGACTCCTACAGTGTTTTTAAGTAACACTTTACTCATTAAGTTCCTTTAGTTATTTATTCTTGACCCATTACCTGATTTTTTAGGGCTTGAAACTCTTGACCCAACTCTTGACGAGAAGAGTTAGTTAGCAAATAGCGATAAACAAACCAACCTGTATAACCCAAACCTACTAGCTCAAAAGTAGGCGCAAGCAGAGGAATATCGTTAATCGCTGAAATTATAGCTAAAGTTACTTTGACTGCAATAATGCCCAAAAATATTAACAGTAGGTTAATTAGGGATTTTTGGTTACTGTCGATAAACTCTTTGAGATAATCAAAAATTTGACTCAAAAATTTAGAACCAATACTTAAATATTCTTGAACCGCATTATCTGCTGGTGATGATTTCAAAGTTGTAGAATTAGGGGTGATCATGCCTGCCGATTCACCGTTTAGACTTGTGGTAGTTTCTTGAGTTTCAATGACTTCTGGAGTATTTGATTCCATATTTTATGCTCTCCTGTTGTTTATATGAGTATTAGTCAGCTACTGCTCTGACCTATTATGATGACTATACTTTTGCTCATAGTATCAAACACTTTTTACGGTTGATCTGATTACTCAAAGCAATAATTAACAGTCTCGAAATATCCTCTCTCAGTATAGTAGTCGGTCTAGGTCAGATTATAGAGATTAATGCGATATATTGCTAATTTTAGGCAGATTAAGGATGTTATTTGCCATTAATAGACTTGATATCGTCGATTAATCTTAATTTAACCTTAATATTGAGGTCATAATTACTCAACATTCAGCCGTAATTCTAGCTTAATTAAAAAAAGATACCCTATTTATAATTAATAAGATATCTCAGCTAATTGTAATTTGAATCAACCAGAAGATTTAGTTAGCTGATTTTGTAGGTTAGGAAGCCATTACCGCTGCTTGATTGGCTGCTGTTTCAATTGTGGCTTGAGTGTTGCGACAGTTAATCTCACAAGAGTTATTGGGACTTTCAATTAGCTTAATTTTATCTAACTCAGCCCCAATTTCTTTAATTGGCGATCGCAATAAATCAGCAATCCTGACGGCAATATTCTCCGCCGTGGGTACAACCTCGGCAAAATAGGCAATGTCTTTATTTAAGAAAGTGTGATCGAAAGGTTCGACAACATACTCATCAATCACATTTTGCAACGCAGCCAAATCCACTAACATTCCTGTGCGAGCATCGATTTCTCCCGCTACGGTGACTTCTAGATGATAATTATGTCCGTGTCCATTAGGTCGAGCGCACTTGCCGTAAATTTCTTGATTTTCTTCAAAGCTCAGGCTAGGAATTGCCAAACGATGAGCTGCGCTAAAGTGAGTTTTGACTGTTAAAGTAGCTTCCATATTGTTTCCTTGATAATCTGTCCAAAGCTCAGGATGTTCAAATAATCTAACGTTGACTAAAGGTAGATGAGGGGCAAGTCTTTGCCAAATAATCCGTGAGATATTTTCCGTGGTGGGCAAAGTCGTTTGAAACTCTGGCCAAGTATCATTGAGATAAGAATAATTCAGTTGGCTAGTAACTTCTCGTTTGATTACCTGCTTGACTACAGATAAATTTTCCACCATGCCATATTCGTCTAAATCACCCTCTAAAGATGCGTACAAGACATAATTATGTCCGTGTCCTGGAAAACGGCTACAAGCACCAAATAGACGCTTATTTTCAGCTTCGTCTAATTCTGGCAACCAGTAGCGATGACTCGCGGAAAACTGAGCGCGACGATTAATAGTGCATTTCATATATTGAGTTGAGACTCGTTAAATGTAAAGTTAGGTAAACTATGATGCTTATTATAGCAAGCTAAGTCAATTCACAGTAAAAGAAGCGATCGCTTCTTTTACTAGATCTTCTAGAGTTCTCCTAATAAAATAATTGAGCAGTTTAAATTCTCTATCAAAGGTTTGGTTGTCGCGCCCAAAGCCAAACTATCTACCCCAACACGCTGACGCTGGGATCGCAAAATTACTAGTTCATGAGTGCGACTTGCAGCTAAAATTTCCTTAACAAAATTGCTCTGCGCAGTAACTTTTACATCGACTGTGGCTTCAGCTAGAAACTTGTTACCCACTGTCTCTAACTGCTCATGAAGGCTAGCTTTACGTTCTTTAGATGTACCAGACGGACAAACATGAAGTAAAGTTATTTCGGTTTCTTTGCTGGTAATCAAGCTTTTAGCAAAACTGACTGGTCGTAGACCAACAGGATTGATGCTTTCTACTGGTACAAGGATGCGTCTAATGGCTAGAGGTGAAGTTTGGAAGCGAGCGACAACTACAGAACAGTGAGCCGACCATAATATACTATCGGTCACCGAACCAAAAAAGCGAGAGCGGAAGCCAGTTAAACGGCTAAATCCTAGAATAATTAAATCGGCGTTAACTTCCCGACTAGCATGACTGATTCCTTGAGCAATATCGTATTCAACCCTTAATTCTGGCTGAACCTCAACATCCAGTTCGGTGGCAATTGCTTCTGCTTGAGCTAGTAGCTTGGTACAACGCTGTAAATCAACCTCTAGTTGCGGAGAATCTAAACGAGATTCAGCTTTAGCGATCGCCAGTGGCACAATTCCGCCCCGATTTTTCTCAGCCAGTAAAGATGCTAATTCTAGTAAATAATGCTGTGTTTGCGGATTATAAATTGGCACGACAACTCGATACTTGTCTTTTAACTTGAGAGCCAAATCAGGTTCTGGTTCAGCCTCTGGCAGATCCCCAACAGTTAACTGAGTCGCAAAACGAGAAGTAATTAAAGGGCCAGCGATCGAAGTTACCAGCATTAGCAAAATAACGCTGTTGAAGACCTCTTCGTTGATAATTTTTGCCTGAAAAGCAATTAAGGCAGCAGCCAAAGTCGCAGCTACTTGGGGCAACGATAGCGACCACATGGTTATGGTTTCAGCCCAACTATAACGAAAGATTAATTTAGCGATACAAGCTGCCAAAAACTTACTCAGGAATAAAGCACCTACAATTGTTAGAGGAATCTCAACAGCTCCTAAAATATCTTTAAAGGCCTTAAGGTCGAGCAGTAAGCCCATATCAACAAAGAAAATGGGAATAAATAAGACCGTGCCGACAAACTCCACCTTTTCTTTGACCGGACCATCTCCAATCACATCGTTAACTGCTAAACCAGTTAAAAATGCCCCGACAATTTTTTCAATGCCAATTGCTTCTGCCCCTACTGAAGCCACAAACAACGATAATAAGATAAACAGAAACTGATTACTATGGTCATTTTTTGAACGGCGGAAAAACTCTCTTCCCAGACGGTCTAAGCCAAATAAGACCACCAGCGTATAAAGTGCCAAAGAGCCTAATAAGATGCCTAAATCTACTGCGGTAAAATCTCCTTGATTTACGCCTAAACAGATGGCCAAGACCAATAAAGCACCAATATCGGTAAAAATTGTCGCGCCGATAGTAACGGTAACAGCTTCGTTATTCACTACCCCCAAACGTCTGACAATGGGATATGCTAGCAGGGTATGGGAAGCCAATAACGAACCAATTAAAACAGCCGTATTCCAACTAAAACCAAATAATCGTCCGACTAAAACACCTCCAATCAAAGGAACGGCAAAGGTGGTAAAACCAAAAGTCAAGGAGCGATTTTTAGTACGACGAAACTGTTCCAAATCAATTTCTAATCCTGCCACAAACATTAGATAAATTTTACCGATGTCTGCCAACAAGATCATAGTTTCCGACTTGCTGTCAAGTAAACCCAAACCACTAGAGCCAAATATTACTCCTGCTACCAATAAACCCACTAACCCTGGCAACTTTATTTTTTCAAAAATTGGTGGTACTAGTAAAATGATTGCTAACAGTAGAGCAAAGGTGAAGATCGGTTCTCGTATCGTTTCCGAGATGGATTCCATGTATTAATGATGAGCAAGAGGAGAGACAAAAGCGACTGGTCGCTTTTGATAATATATTACAGCATCGACAAAAGTACATACATCCTTGGACTTGTTTTATAGATCTTAGCTATTACAGCCCATAAATCCACATAATCAGCAGGGGTGTAACAATTGCCATTAACAGGTTCAAAGGCGCGCCAACGCGGAAAAAGTCCCAAAATTTATAACCCCCAGGGCTATAAACCATAGTATTAGTCTGGTAACCGATAGGAGTCATAAAGCTATTCGAAGCAGCAAAAGTTACGGCAAACATCATTGCTATGGGATTAAGACTTAAAGATTCAGCAACTTTCGCCGCGATCGGAATCAAAAGTACTACAGTGGCATTGTTAGACAGTATTTCTGTCAGCAAAGATGTAGTTACAAAGAAAAATAATAAAATCCAATAACCGCTAAAGTTACCACCTACTACCATCAAATTATCCGCCAGCCATTTTGTTGCCCCAGAGTTTTCCATTGCCGTACCCAAAGGAATTAACCCAGCCAAGAGAAAAATTACGTCCCAACGTACCGCACCATAAAGCTCCCCAGGCTTGAGAACTCCCGTAATAATCATCATCACGACTCCGATTAAGGCACTGACTAAAATTGGCAAGATGTTAAATGCTGCCAGCAGAATTACTCCCATTATGATGCCGATCGCCAGCCAGGCTTTATCACGACGAATGGCTTCAGGCTCTTTTTGTTCAATGACTAATAGTTCCCTAGTAGTTTGTAAACCGAGTAAACTTTGTTTGTCTCCTTGGACTAATAACAAATCTCCAAATTTGAGTGGTACTCTACCCAATCTCTCTCTGATTAATTCTTCTCCACGACGCAGAGCTAAGACTGTTAGATTGTAACGCTGACGAAAACGTAAATCTTTGAGAGTTGCACCGATCAAACGAGAGTTAGATAAAATTAAAACCTCGGCAACTCCCTCTTCAGTTGAATTTAGCTCTGTGGCTAAGGTTTTTTGATTGAATTTAACATCGGCTAAGATATCTAATCCTTGTTCTGCTCTAATTTTCAGCACATCATCGGTTTTACCCCGCACTAACAAAATATCTTCGGCGCGAATAGTCCGGCTCGTTACAGGTTGAGGCAAACGCTCTCGATCGCGAATAATTTCTAAGACATCTACCTGAAAATCTCGCTGTAATTGCGCCGAGCGGAAGGTTTTGCCAATCAGCTTAGAATTGGGGGTGACAATTACCTCGGTTACATAGTCTTCTAAGCCATAACCTTCACTAACCAAATCACTCTGTATATTTTTGCGATTAGGCAATAGACGTGGGGCAATAAAAGTCAGATAAGCTAAACCAAACAAAAAAGTGATAATACCTAATCCAGTAAACTGAAATAGACTAAATTCTCCATAGCCTAAATCTTTAGCAATTCCACTAGCCAGGACGTTGGTGGATGTGCCGATCACGGTAATCATACCACCTAAAATGGTCACAAAAGATAGGGGCATTAAGAGCTTGGAAGGAGATATACCTCGTTTTTTGCACCATTCTTCGACAATCGGCAAAAATATCGCTACTACTGCCGTATTGTTAATAAAAGCAGAGATAGGTCCAACTAGGATTCCCATAACCAGGATTTGACGCGTAATACTTTTGCCGCCCCATTTTAGTAGTAAATCGCGAAACACCTGAATTACCCCCGTACGAGTAATACCAGCGCTAAGAATAAACATTGCCATTACGGTAATGGTGGCGGAGTTACCAAATCCTGCTATACCTTCATCGGGTGTTACCAACCCTAAAACAATTAAAATTACTGCTACACAAAGAGCCGTAATATCTACAGGTAGCCACTCGGCAATAAAGCAAACTAAGGCAGCTATCACTACAGCCAAGGTTAGAAATATAGTCATTGTTAATTCTTAGTTGTTAGATTTTGGTTGTCAGTCGCTAGTGGCTAGTCGCTTATTATCGTCGTTAATCGTATTGGAAAAATAATATCCGATCGCGCTGTCATTTAATACTTTTGACCAACTAAATATATCAGCCTTTATGTTTGAATAATGACAATTACTTAGCTAGGTTAGATGTTTGGTTACGCTTATAAATTGACAAAAAAAAATAAAGTTATAATATCTTAATGTTATAGTTAACTAGTGTTTCAGCTACCTTCAACTAAGCAGAACTGTGTTTTTTGGCGCGGAAAAATCCCCATAATCTAATCACACTAATCACAAGACGAATAACAACATGCTTACTATTTCTTTGGTAACTCTTTTCGTAGCAGCGATCGCCCTATATATCAGTTACACGATCAATGACGATGTTTTCCAAGCAGCCATGCGGTTTTCATCATTAACATTTTTTTTGATTAGCTTATTTTGCGCTCCTTGGAGCTTAAAGCTGGCTTTAGTTGCTATTCCTTTGGCGATCGCTAGTTGGAATTCTTTTTCCACTGAAAATTTTTAGTCTGGGTAAGATAATTAATTTCTTTGCTTTAACTAAAGCATCATCCAGCAATTGAACAGTAATTAATAATTAAATAATTTAAAAAAACTTTTAAGACCAAGATTTGATAAGATTACAAAGTATTAAGATATAAAAACTATTTTTAGCTATTTTTACAAAATATGAATTTATTATTTGCCGTAGCAGGGGAATTTCCCACCTATTTCGTAGCAGTTTACGTGGTTGGATTTCTTGCTGCGGTTACGATTGGTTCAATTGCTTGGTACAACTCGAAACGTCCTGCGGGGTGGGAGAATATGGAACGCCCTGATATTGTACCCAAGGTGAATAGTAAAGATAATTCTGGAGAATAACAAAGCTAGTGACTAGTGGTGTGTCAAGATTGTTTTGAGGGATAGTACGTATAAAAGTCACGCATTGTCATTAGTCTTTACCTACTACCTACTACCTACTACCTACTACCTACTACCTACTACCTACTACCTACTACCTAATCTCAACCCATCAATTCAAACTTGACGATCTACTAGTTAAAAACTTCTCCTGTCTCTTGTAACGAATGAAGACGATGATAAATGCCACCCTGACTTAATAATTCGGCGTGGCTGCCAACTTCAATAATTTTGCCTGCATCTAACACCACGATTTTATCTGCTTCGCGAATTGTGCTCAGGCGGTGAGCAATAATTATAGTGGTGCGTGTACCCAAAATAGATTTCATTGCTAGCTGAATTGAACGCTCCGATTCATAATCTAAGCTAGATGTCGCCTCATCAAAAATCAAAATATCAGGATTAACAATCAAGGCTCTAGCAATACCCAGGCGCTGCTTTTGTCCCCCCGAAAGTCTCACTCCACGTTCGCCAACTACGGTTAAATAACCTTGAGGTAGCTCGCTGATAAATTCGTCAACTCTAGCGATCGCACAAGCTTGTTTTACCTGTTCTGGTTCTACTTGGGGATTACCATAGGTTAAATTGTCCCAAACTGTACCGTTAAAGATATCCACGTCCTGATGAACGATCGCCAGACGGCGACGATAACGAGCAATATCTAGGTTGCTAATATCTTCTCCATCAACTAAAATCGCCCCCTGCTGGGGTTCAAAATAGCGAAACAGCAGTTTAACTAAGGTGGACTTGCCTGAGCCAGAACGACCCACGAGAGCAATGGTTTGATAGGGTTCTATGAAAAGGTTGATATCGTACAGGATGGGGCGATCGCGATCGTAACCAAAGCTGAGATGATTGAATTCTAATTTGCCATCAAACTTATAAGGATTATCTGCCACATTTTCCCTTACCAAGCTAGCAGCATCTGCGCCAATATCAAGCTGCATAAAGTCGTGTAATCTGCGCATGGAGGCATAACGGCGGGCAAATATCTCTGCTAACTGACTAATGGGTTCAAGCTCCGCATAAGCCATACTAGAAATTGTCAGAGTAGTAATAAAATGTCCTAGAGTAATATGCCCTCTGACAGTAGAAATCAGAGTAAATAGCAAAATTAAAAAGACGCAGGTTTGAATTACGGTACGTGTCCAGGTAATTAGATTGACATAACCTCGATGAATACGATAGGTGACATATTTAAATTCTCGCTCAAAACGCTGCTGCTGTCTTTGATACTCTTGCGCCTCCGCAGCAAAAGACTTCACGGTTTTAATATTGGTAATAATTTCTGAAGTACGGCTTTCGGTATTTTCCTGATGTTTTTCCAATAATTCTTCTTTGGCAATGAGAACCCGTAAATGTTTGAGGCTATAGCTCAAAATTACGACAAAAGAACCAAGAAAAGCGATCGCAATTCCCGCATCAATAAATAAAATCATCACAAAAATACCCAAAATCCGCGCTAATTTGGGTATTAACTGTCCTGCAATCTCAGGATAACTCCAGGTATGATTTTCGATTCCTCGTGCGATCCGCCCCGCGATCCGTCCAGGATTGTTCTCATCGTAGTAGCCTAAAGGTAAGGTGAGAATCTTGGCTACTACCTTGCTCAAATGATCTCGTCGAGCCTTTAGGGCAATTGCCCAGTGATGCCACACCCCAATCCAAGGCTGAATTGGCGATCGCACTACCGTCACCAGAAAAATTATGCCCAACAACACCCCAAGGGACAACCACTTGCCAGGTGGAAAACTTCCCAGGTTTTGCACCACAGTAATTAAACTCACCAAAGGCTTGTCCAATGGCTGTGACGACAAAACATTTAAAATCTGTCCAATAA
>NZ_PVWF01000157.1 GCF_003003995.1 Pleurocapsa sp. CCALA 161
GGAATTAATAGAGCTAAAGTCGCCAAACCAAAGTGAATCCAAATATTGCTCAAGAGGGGTATGGTAGGTAAGCCCAAATGATCTAGATGACCAATACTGGAAAAGACTAACAACACTGTGGCGGTAATTAACTGCTGAGTCCACTGTTGCTCTTGCTGTTGTCGTTTGGCTTGATTTGCCTGAGCGATTTGATAGATACTGCGATCGCTTGCTCGTAGCTTACTGGGAAAACCTGTTTTAGTTAATGTATCTGCTAAGGTTTCTGGAGTAATGTTTGCAGTTTGGTACTTTACCACCGCCACTTCGGTAATTAGGTTCACACAGGCTGACACCACTGCTGAATTTTGCTCCAGTTGTCTTTCTACCGCCTTGACACACCCCGCACATTTCATTCCCCCCACATCTAGGGCAACTGTTTTAGTTTCAAGATTGGATATATCTGCTATTGCTCGATCTGAAGGAGGTAGAAGAGACTTAACCATAAATGAATAGCCTAAAGAGTAGCTGAAAAATTCTATTATGTTAGATCTTAGATCAATCAGTAGGCAAAAAAGCTTAATTGTCTTATCTTCCTGAAGAAAAAAGCGATCGCCGTTTGAGTCAAGTCAAGTAATTATGGTGTTGCCAATGGCTGTTGCTGAAAAGATTGCCAAGATTCTTTTAAAGCTATAGAAGCGGGATTTTGAGCCACTGAAAAATATTCTTTTAGTAATTTAGCGATCGCCAGTCCCACAAAGAATAAAAAAGTGCGGCGCCTAAAAATGGCACAACCATCTTTTTCTTTAGCCATAATTAAATCAAAGTCGTGAAAAGTTAAAGTACGCTTTCGTCGGAAATTAAATGAGAGTAAACTAATTGTAAATTGTCTAAATGAATTTAACGTCAGAAATACTGTCTCAACAGCCAGATAACGTCTTAGAAAGATTGCGTCGTGCCGATCAATTTTGGTCGGCTTTACGAGAGGGAAAACTCGATCCAGCTGAGGTTGTCAGCAATAGTAAAACTGAGATCCAGCAGACTGATACAGATATTGTAATTTGTGGTGGGACACTAGGCATATTACTCGGTGCAACCCTACAGCAGCGGGGTTGGTCAGTTACTTTAATTGAGCGGGGGATATTACGAGGTCGAGAACAAGAATGGAATATCTCGCGTCATGAATTGCAGACTTTTATTGACCTAGAATTATTGACTGAAGCAGAATTACAAAAAGCGATCGCTACTGAATATAATCCCGCCAGAGTAAGCTTTAAAGCAGGTTCGGAAGTTTGGGTTAAAGATGTGCTGAATATTGGGGTCGATCCGATATATCTATTAGAGCAGCTCAAGCAAAAGTTTTTACAAGCTGGGGGCAAGCTACTAGAAAATACGGCGTTTAAGTCAGCCACAGTTCATCCTGATGGGGTAGAGGTTGAAACAGGGGAACAAACAATTAAAACTCGTCTGTTAATCGATGCCATGGGTCATTTTTCGCCGATTATCAAACAGGCAAGAAACGGAGCAAAGCCTGATGCAGTCTGTATGGTAGTTGGTAGCTGTGGTTCAGGTTTTCCCGAAAACAATACAGGAGATTTGATCTATTCTTTTACACCGATTATTAATCACTGTCAGTATTTCTGGGAGGCGTTTCCTGCTAAAGATGGTCGTACTACCTATATGTTTAGTTATCTTGATGCCGATCCAGCCAGACCAAGTTTAGAAGATTTTATGGAGGAATATCTCAGACTCTTGCCAGAATATCAAGGTGTTGAACTAGAAAAGCTAGAATTTAAAAGATTTCTCTTTGGTTTTTTTCCTGCCTATAAAGATAGTCCCATTAAACTACCTTTTAATCGGATTCTACCTGTAGGAGATAGTGCTGGTGGTCAATCTCCTGTCAGTTTTGGTGGTTTTGGGGCGATGATTCGACATTTAAAACGGTTGACCCAAGGAGTTGACGAAGCTTTGACTCTAGACAGGTTAAACAATCAAGACTTGGCTTTATTGCAACCATATCAACCAAATATTTCTGTTACCTGGCTATTTCAACAAACAATGAGTGTCGAGGTAGGGAAAGAAGTCAATCCCGAACAGATTAACAACCTTATGAATGGAGTTTTTGCTGTAATGGATCGTCTGGGAGATGATGTACTCAAACCATTTTTACAGGATGTAATTCAGTTCGCACCTTTAGCAAAAACTCTACCTTTAGTTAATCCTAAGTTAGTCTTACCTTTATTACCGCAAATTGGCATTGTCTCTTTAGTTAGTTGGCTGGTTCACTATTTTAATTTGGCTTTATATAGCGGTTTGTATCGTGGAGGAAAGTTAGCTCAACCACTAGTTAAATTGTCGCCAACCCAGAAATATTATTATCAGCGTTGGTTAGATGCTTGGAAATATGGTTCAGGTGGCGATTATGAAAAAACTGATTAATTTACTCCCTCTAACATGGTGCAAAAGCTAGATTACCTGTTTTTACACTTATTTCAGCACTTATGGGTAAGGCATAGTATATAAAACGGATTTATTATAGGCGCTCAATTGTGATTAGTCTCTCGATCTCATCAGATTTAAAACCAACTGCCATAGGTCTTCTAACGTTTGGTAAGATGGCAACATCATATAGTTCGCTCACCACACCTTCTAGCTTTAACCAGTGAACAATTTCTCCTTGCAATAAATCGATAATCAATAGACCACAAAATGATTCTGTGTCTGCTTGTTGTAATTTTTGCTCTAACAGTAAGCCAGAAAAAGTTTTATTTCTTAATTGCGAGATGCCTACCACCGCATAATTTTCCCTAAAGGCGCAGCCACGAAGATAGCCTGGGCAAAAAACGACAGGTTCAAATTTTGCCTGCTGTAAATCTAGATAACCAAATTCACCAGTGCCAGAATTTAACACCCACAAACGCTCCTGATACCAGCGGGGAGAATGGGGCATTGACAATCCTGTAGCGATCGCTAGGTTATTAGTAATATCAATGATGCAGCCTCCATCATGACGGCGATCGCGCCAGCCATTAGCTCGATCTGTTTGAGCAATAGTAGTGACATAGCGAATTTTCCCTTCTTGTAGAGCAATTCCATTCAGATGGCAGCGATCTTCTGCTACTAGCTGGGAAATAAATTTAGGCTGCCAGAGAGGAACAAAGCTATGAGTGTGACTAACTGTGGCTAAACAGTTAAATAAAGTATTAGTAAAAATCAGTTTTCCCGAGTAATCGACCACTAAATCGTGTACGTCTAGATCTCCTGTAACAAAGCTAGATTGAGGAATATAAAGAACATCATAGTCCTGATAGGTTTGTCCTGCTGCTAAGGCATTCTCAAAACCCCAGATTTGATAGCGAGAACTCAGATATAAACTAGAGTTATTGATCCACAAACCCATGCAGCGGTCAAAAGTACGCTCAAAGACTGATAGATTACCGTTAGGCTGCAAGCCAACGAAAAAGATCTTGCCTGCTTGATAAGTAGTAAAAGCCAGACTAATAAAGCGATCGCTTAACCATTGAGTGAAGTTAGGTGAGGAGGTGATGCTTAAACTGCTATTTTCCTTCTGGTTTTCTAACATTAAAAAAAGTAGTTTTCATCTGTTACAGAGGTTTCTTCCCTATAGTTAAGTTTATTTTGTTTCAGGAAGCATCAAATTGCCCTGAGAATCGTCCGTAAGTGTTTTTAGATCTTTTGAGTCGGCAAGATTTAAATCTGCATCCGTTCTCTTTAGCTTAAGAGATAATTCAAAGAAAACTTCTGCCAGATCAGTACGAGAAATTTTATTGTTATTAAGTTCCGCTAGATTATTTTCTAGCTTGGCTAAAAACTCTTGCTTAACTAAATTCAAATCTTGGTCTAAAGCGGATTTTGTCTGAGTAATTTCGCTTTTTAGACTATTGGTTTTAGTATTTAAGCTTTGGTGTAAAAAATCTAGATGTTCCTGACTGTATTTTACTACCTTGTCCAGCTGTTGTTGTAGTTTTCGCTGCTGTTCTTGAGTTTTTGAAATTTGAGCATGGCTGTTCTTTTCGAGAGCGTTAGCCACTGAAAATATATGTTCAAACAGTTTTTTTTCTGCTTGAGCAATAGATGCTTCAATCGTTTTCTGCGATTTTTGCAAATTTGCTTCAAGAGCATCTAATCTTTGGTTATATTGCTCTAATTTAGAATTGTATTCATCAATTTGCTCGCCAAATAAAAGTTCTTGAAGTTGAGTAATGTTTCCCAGTCTTTTGCGTATTTCTGTTTTAGTAATTTCGTTCATGGTAGATATTTTTAGAGGACAAATAAAAGTATTTTGATTAATTTTATTTTATTTGATTGGTATTGGTAGATAAACAATAATTTTTGTTCCCTGACCAACCTGACTGTCTACTGTAATTGAGCCTTGATAAAGATCGACCGTTTTTTTGACAATTGACATACCTAAGCCAGTACCAGGGAAAGAACTGACATTACTTGCTCGATAAAAGGATTCGAACAAATGTTTTTGTGATTCTTGAGGAATACCAATGCCACGATCGCTAACTTCAATGTTAATGCCTAGAGGTTCAATTTGAGCGGAAATAATTAAATTAACTGCTGTTTTGGCAGGAGAATACTTGAGAGCATTGGAAAGTAAATTGTTTAAAATATTACTCAAAGTTACCCGATCTAAATTAACGATATCGGCCGCCAAGCGATATTCAAAATTAATTATTTGATTAGCATAGATCGAAGCTAATTTATGAATAATCTTCTGACAGAAAAGCCTGAGTTCTATTGGTTCTAGCTTAAGGGTTTGCTTATCCGATTCGGTTTTACTGAGAACTAAAATATCTTCTAATAATGAGTTCATGGTTAAGGCTGAATCTTGGATTGATTGCAAATAGAATTCACGATTAGCAGCGTCAAGTTCGAGGGTGTTTTCTCGCAAATTCTGTACACATAATAGAATACTGCTCAGGGGGTTGCGAAATTCATGGGAAGCCATCGAAATAAATCCTGATTTAAGCTCTCTTAGCTCTTTTTCGCGGGAGAGAGACTTACGAATTTCTGCTTCTACTTGTTTTCTGGCAGTAATATCTCTACCAATATAAACACAATTAAAAAAGTCTTTTACTTCGGTAGGAGCAATAAAGCAGTCAAATTCAATTTGAATCGTTTGGGATTGCTTGCTGGTAAAACAAACCTCTATTTTGCTGACTATATCCTCTGAACTCAATTCTGAATTTAATAATGAACTATAAATTTCCTGATGATTGTAATTAGGATCGGTGATTAAATCGTCTATTGATTGATTAATTAAATCGGATGTTGTTTGTTTAAATAATTCAGTAGCAGATTGATTAACTCGCTCGATTATGCCTAAAGGAGAGGTGATCAGTAGCACATCCTGCATAGAGGCGATGATCTTGTTGGTGCAGTATTCAAATCTTTGCAGTTTATTGAGAGTGATTTCAAGCTCATTAAGCCTTTGCACTGACGATTGTTGCAATAGGGTAGATTGGGTAACATCTTCCAAGAAAATCACGATATGCTGTTCAATCTCTTGAATTACCAGATTAAAATACAGCCGTTCGCCATCTTGCTGATCGCGCAGAATAGCTTCCAGGGTAAAACTGTCTTGTTCTCCCCTCAATATTTCTGTAACTGTTGTTTCTAAGCCAACCATTTCAGGTAAACAGGCGAGAAGATCTTGCCCTACTCTAACTACTTGAGTCGCATATTTTGCTGCATCTGCTGAAAACTGCACAACTATTAAGTTGCGATCGCAAATTATATATGATTGATGATCGGCAACGGGTATCAAATCCACAATTTAATGATGATGAGCTTAATTTAATTGATCAATGTGTCAGATATTAAAACCAAAATAATCAATAAATAATTAATAAAAAGTATATAAAAAGCGATGCAGTTGCTTAAGGCGCTACATCGCTGGCAAATAATATTTTCTTACTGCTGCTACGAATAACGTCCACCCTTGCACCTACTACTCAAGAAATGATTCAAAAGTGTTTAAAAGTTTTGATGCGGTTTAGCTGTGCAACCTAGTAAAACAAATAATCAATTTAACGGTAACGTTTTTTGCGACGAGCGATCGCTTTACGCTTGCGTTTTTCGATTGGCGTCTCGTGGTGACGACGACGTTTAATGTCGGCAAAGATACCTGCTTTGGATACTTGACGTTTAAAACGACGCAGCGCAGATTCTATATTTTCGTTCTGTCCAACAACCACTTGGGTCATTAAAAATCATCCTCCTTGTTTAATGTACGATGGTAAGAATTTAGTTTATAGTCTATTAGTCTCTGTCTGTTGAGCCTTTTATTATAGCTGTACAGCCAGCAAACTTACTTTTAAACTTAAATACGAGACTCTACTGTTAATATTTTTATTTAGCACCCTCGATATCCCACAGTACAGTATAAACTAATTACCCAACCCTATTGAATCTCCTTCTGCTTTCCTAACTGGGTTGACGCCCATAGCAAGAAATGTCTGCCTAGAATACTTTAATCATGATTAATCATCTTTTTCCACGTTAGGGTTTTGGGTAGCTGCTTCTGCCATTGCTTCGGTGATAAAAAGCTGGGCTAACTTATCGTAAATTCCTGCCCCAATATATTGAGGATACTTATGAGAACGGCTATAGAGCCAGATTAAGTTTTTGCCGTAATAAATTCTAATATCTTTGAACAGACCTTTACAGTTAGGGATGAGAGAATTTGCCTGATTTAAGGCATCTGTCCAACGTTCATAATGCTCCTCAAAACCAGGAGTTATAACTCGAAACATTCTTGTTCGATTCGGTAGGTCAAGGATAGATAATATTTTAAGTATTCTATATTCAATTTGAAAAAGCAAATGGAAAATACCAACTGGGCAGACATTACTTTTGGGGTAGCTGCACTGTTCATCGTT
The DNA here is from genome assembly GCF_003003995.1 of Pleurocapsa sp. CCALA 161. GTDB lineage: Bacteria > Cyanobacteriota > Cyanobacteriia > Cyanobacteriales > Xenococcaceae > Waterburya. Next base: position 6,888 of record NZ_PVWF01000157.1, read on the forward strand.
CTGAGTGGCTTATTTTTGCTCTTTCAAGGTGTTGGTGCAATGAACAAAAAAGACTAAACTGGCAGCTATCTAAATAATTAACTTGACCACAATGACCCAAGCCCAGTCTTCGCTGGAATTTATTCCCCCTGCCTATAGCCCAGTCATTTGGCACATCGCTAGGGGAATTCTCCCCTTCTGGTTGCGTTACCAACGTAATGTAGTCAGGGTTGAAGTAGATCGTGCGGAGGAATTAATCGATCTGTATCAACAGTTTCAGCAGGGCAAGATGCGGTTTATGATCGCATTCCGTCATCCCACGGTGATCGATCCTCCCTGTTTGGCGCAATTATTGTGGAATCAACTGCCCAGACTGGCAAAGCAACAAGGAGTTGCTTTGCGATCGCCCGTACACGCTCATTTTATCTACGATCGGGGTATTCCTCTTTGGGCAGGAAATTTTGCTGGCTGGGGTATTTCCCAATTAGGAGGAACTCCGATTCGGCGCGGGGCAGTAGATCGGGTGGGTTTGCGGTCGATTCGTGACTTGTTTATTAATGGACAATTTCCCTTGGCTGCTGCCCCTGAAGGCGCTACCAATGGTCATAATGAAGTAGTTAGTCCAATTGAGCCTGGCATTGCCCAGTTTGGCTTCTGGTGTCAAGAAGACTTAATTAAAGCAGAACGAAAAGAAGCAGTGGCGATCGCCCCTGTAGGGATTAGATATTACTATCAAACAGCACCCTGGCAATATTTAGATCGCCTGTTAACAGAACTAGAAGTTGATAGTGGGTTACTAACTACCCCAAACCGCACCACAGGTTTAGTTAATGGCCAAACTCCTAGTGAATCTCAAGCAAGGGAATTCTATCAACGCTTGGTTGCCTTAGCCGAACATCTTTTGACTTTAATGGAAGATTTTTATCGTCAGTTCTACCAACAGCAGCTAGAAACTGGTAAAGACTTATCTCAACGCTTACAGGCTTTATTAGATGCGGCTTTAAAGGTGGCAGAGCAATCATTTGGCATCAAGTCTAACGGCACTATTAGCGATCGCTGTCGTCGCGTCGAACAAGCAGGCTGGAATCGCATCTATCGCGAAGATATCTCAGAATTAACCAATCTCGCCCCCGCAGTTAGAGGATTAGCTAATTTGGTCGCCTCAGAAGCAGAATTGCGTCTATGGCATATGAGACTGGTAGAAACATTTGTCAGCGTTACGGGATATTATGTCTCAGACAATCTCAGCGCCGAAAGATTTGCCGATACGATTCTACTGCTGTGGACAATGGTAGCCAGATTAAAGGGATCTAAAGCCAAAACTCCCTACCTCGGTAAAAAATGGGCAAAACTCACTGCTATGCCCCCGTTTTTAATTGCTGACTATTGGCAACAATATCGAAACAATCGTCGTCAAGCCGTAGCCAATCTAACTCAAGATTTACAACAGGCTTTAGAAGCAACAGTGAACAATGAGCAACGAAGCAGTGAGCAATGAACAATGAACAGTGAGCAGTGAGCAGTAAATAAATCTTGTAAATATTCAGGCATTAATGAAAAAAATCTTTGTAATTGACACTAATGTAATACTTCATGACCCCACCGCTATTTTACGCTTTGAAGACAACGAAATAGTCTTGCCGATCGCTGTAATTGAAGAATTAGATCGGTTCAAAAAACAGCCAGAAATGACTGGTCGCAATGCCAGAGAAGTTGCCCGCACCTTGGATCAACTGCGCCAGCAAGGAAACTTAACTACAGGGGTAAGCTT
>NZ_PVWF01000158.1 GCF_003003995.1 Pleurocapsa sp. CCALA 161
CCTATGCGGGAGCTGGTAGTGGTCACGATCGGTATTTTTATGAGCATCAAGCTGATATGGTGGCGGGGGCAGTAGCACCACCGAAGCTGGAATTAGCGAATCAAGATTTGGTCAAGTCTCATATTTATTCTATTTGGCTGAGTAAGGCTGGAATTAACTTTGGCGATTCGATGAATCAAATTTTGGATTTGGAGAAGTCTGAATATCCACTGAAAGCCGATTTGATGGAACAGCTTCAGGCGGCTCAAGAGCCAGTGACTTTCCAAAAATGTTTGGATGCTACTCGATCGATCTTGGCTGATGCTTTCTGTCAAACTGATCTAGAGCGGGTTTCTTGGTATGGTGCTGCTTGGCTAGAACAGACTTTGGATCATGCTTTGACTGCTTTCGATCGCGCTTGTGACCGGTGGCGGAAGCTCTATGGTGCTGCGGTGGAGCAAAGAGATGAGTCGTTGCAAATGATTAATCGGGTAACTGCGGGCAACGCCACCAAGCAGGAAAAGGATGTTGCAGATCGATCGCAGCGGGAAGCCCAGCGCCAAATTGATATTTTAGTCGGACAAAACCAATCGAAGAATAATAGTCAGTTTGAATTCTATCCCTATCGTTACTTTGCTTCAGAGGGTTTCTTACCCGGTTTTAACTTTCCGCGTTTGCCGGTGCGGGCTTACATTCCGACTGGCCGGGACAAGGGTGATTATATTTCTCGTCCACGTAATTTGGCGATTCGGGAAATGGCTCCAGGTAACATTCTTTACCATGAAGGCAGCAAGTTTAAGATTGATCGCACTAAGCGCTTTACCAAGGGAAATGAAAATGAGTACCAGCGGCTAGTAGTTTGTCATAGTTGTGGTTATTTTCATACAAGTGTGGTGGATATCTGTGAAAACTGTGGTCAGAAGCCTACTGCTGACAAACAGGGCAAGCCCGCGAATATCACCAAGGTACTGGAAATGGATACGATGTCTACTCGGCGGCGGGAACGAATTACTTGTGATGAGGAAGATCGTCTAAAGAGTGGCTATCAGATCAATACCTACTTTCAGTTTACTGACCACCGAAAAGAATCGGCGATCGTGGCAGATGCGGATGGTACAACGTTGCTGAAGCTGACCTATGGTGAAACTGCGGAAATAATGCGGTTGAATCGAGGGCTGCGATCGACTAAGGAATGGGGCTTTAGATTGGATACTGGAACTGGGCAATGGGTGACTGCGGCTAACGCTCAGAGCAATTCATCAGCGAATATTGAAACTGATGTTCATCTGCTGGTCAAGGATACTTCTAATATTCTGCTGATTGAAGTGACTGATTTACCAGAGCAAAATCCAGAGGCTTTCACGGCTACGCTGCAATATGCTTTAGCTCGATCGCTCCAAAATCTCTATAAGTTGGAGTCTGCGGAACTGGGTACAGAAAGGCTGGGGGAGAAAGGCAACCAAATTCTGTTTTGGGAAGCAGCGGAGGGCGGTGCTGGAGTGCTATCGCAGATTTTGGAAGATCCACAGTCGTTCCAGAAGCTGGCTAATGCAGCGCAGGAGATCTGTCATTTTCACAAGGAGAAGAATAGCTGTGCCCAGGCTTGTTACGAGTGTCTGCTTTCCTATGGCAACCAGTGGGATCATGCGCTGTTGAATCGGCATATGATTGGTGGTTTTTTGAAGCAGTTGCGAGGTAGTCGGATTGATCGACATGCTGCTGGTGTTTCACGAGAGGAGCAGTATCAAAAGCTCTATAGTCAGACCGATCCTAATTCCGACTATGAGCGGGTGGTTTTGGAGGCGATTTATCAACAGGGAATTAAGTTGCCTGATACCGCGCAGTTACTCATTGCTGAGGCTAACTGCAAGCCAGATTTTATCTATACTGCCCAGAAGCTAGCAATTTTTTGTGATGGCTCGGTGCATGATTCGCCGGAGCAGCGTCAGCGGGATGAGATTATCCGAGATGACCTGCAATACGTTGCGGGGTATACTGTGCTGACTTTTCATTACCGTCAGGATCAAGATCTAACTGCTAAGTTAGCGGAGTTGAAGGCTTTGCTCAATTAATCAAGGGTTGAGAATTGCCCGATCGATCCACTTGGGTAATTCTTGCACATGGATAACTGCTTGAGTGCCTTCGATGGTAGCAATTAGCTGATGTCCAGCATTTGTAGAGTTGTCATAAAGAGTTAATCGATCAGCAATTTTGGCGGCTTTGGCTAGGTTAGCCAGACTTCGATTATAGCGACGCAAAATGTCAGCTATAGGTACATCATGTCCACCTAGTTTGACTCGATCTCTAACCCGTTGCAAGTTGATGTTGGGATTCTCGATCCCGATGTAAACCAAAGCAACTAGCCAGCCCAGATTTTTTACCTCACGCATCAGCTTTAGATAGGTATTAGCAGCAAGGGTCGTTTCTACTATAAAGCTATTTCCTAACTGAATATATTGCTGGGATAAAGTTAGAGCTTGCCGACCAGCAGCTATGGCAGCGGAAGATGGATTGGCGATCGCAATTTCTCTGGCGATCGCGTCAGGGTCAATTAACAGAGTGTTATCAGCGTAAAGTTTGGTGAGTGTAGATTTACCAGAGCCATTAGCTCTGGCAACAACGGTCAAAGTTGACATCGTTCTAGAGGATTTCACCAATTATTTCTTCGCTGCCATCTTCTCGAATCTTAAACTCGAATTTTTGCCCATTGGCTTCTTCTCTGACCAATTTTTCACCGATCATATAATGGATTGGTTCGCCCATAGCTTTCAGACGGGCAATGTCTTTTGCTACCTGAAGCTGTCCAGCAGCTTCCATTCTCCTAGCCGTTATGGCAATATCTTCGTCGGGAACAATGCTGAGGTCATTTTCGATGCTGGGTTTTGGGTAGGTCATAGTATCCTCCTTCACGACCATCATACCTTTTACATAACAAATTTCGCTCGACTAATGAATGGTGATACGCGACAGTATACGCAGATATGAATATACTTAGGATATACACAATGTATGCTTAACTATGACTAATATCGTTAATAAATGGGGCAACAGCTTGGGTTTAAGGATTCCACAGCCGATTGCCAGCAAGATCGGTCTAACTGCTGGTACGGTGGTGTCGATCGAGGTGGTTAATAACACGATCGTTGTTTCACCCATCAAGAAAAAGTATTCTCTTGATGAACTGCTGGAAGGGGTCACGCCTGAGCTGATTGGTGGCGAATATGATTGGGGTACGCCAGTTGGCAAGGAAGTATGGTAGCTAAACCCAAATATATTCCGGCGCGGGGCGATATTGTTAAATTTGACTTTGATCCGACTCTGGGCAGAGAACAAGCTGGTTATCGTCCGGCTTTAATTGTCACGTCTAAAGGATTTAATAGGGCTACTGGATTGGCTCTGGTCTGTCCGATCACCAGCAAGGTCAAGGGGTTTAATCTGGAGGTTATTTTGCCAGATGGACTAAATACTACTGGGGTAATTCTTGCTTTTCAAGTCAAGACTGTTGATTGGGTTGAACGCCAGATTAAGTATGTTGAGTCTTTGCCTTTGGAAGTGATGGATGAAGTGGCAGCTAAGTTACACGCTCTCATTGATTGAGGCTCGTGGACTTATAGAGTAGTTCTGTGAGCTGTTGGCAGACGCGATCGCTCATTGCTGTAAGCTGCCGATAGACATGATCGAAGTTAGCCATAAAATTGTTTATGATATACTTTAGATATCCAGATTAAGCATGAAAAACCAAAAATCATGAAGTCACAAATTGGTCAGTGGGGGAACTCTCTTGCTCTGAGAATCCCCAAGTATGCAGTTGAAGCACTGGATCTAAAGCCTAATGATGCGATCGAGTGCACTGTTGAAGCTGGTAAATTGATTATTCAGCGTGTCCAAGTGTTACCAGAATTTACCTTAGATGAATTGCTAGCTGGCATCACCGAAGAACCTGAAGGTGAAGTGGAATGGGGTAAACCAGTGGGGCAAGAGGTTTGGTAGTGTATATTCCCAAGCGTGGAGATTTTATTTGGATTGATTTTGATCCGCAGGCTGGTCATGAACAGATGGGCAATCGACCAGCTTTGGTAATTAGCCACGATGATTTTAATGAGCAAATGGGCTTTGCTTATGTCTGCCCAATTAGTAACACCCAACGAAAGAATCCTTTCTATGTGGTTATACCAGAGGGTGAAGCTGTGACTGGTGTAATTATGACGGAGCAAATGCGATCGCTGGATTTTAGAGCTAGGAAAGCTATTCACAAGGGGGTTTGCTCGGAGCTGTTACTACAAGATTGCCTAAGACGGATCAAACCCATCATTTTTTAGCAATACTTCGGACAAATTTACCAGATCACGCCTCACTGGGCATTTGCCCCCAAGATTCCAGTAGATCCCAGGCTGCCAATACTAGCCGCTGCGTGCGATATTCGCCGTGTTCTTTTAGCTCCTTGTTTTTCAGGACTCGGAAGGTTTCGCTGGGGAACTCTGCACCATAAACATCACTAGGATCGAGGATGTACCGCAACTCATCGCGGGTGAGTCCGTACAGTTTGGCATATTTGGCATCGAGTTCGGCGCGGAGGAGGGCGCGACCTTCTGGATTCCAAGTAAAGGGGGGAATGGGGATTTGTTCTTCATTTGTTCGGGAGTCGTGAGTCGTGAGTCGGGAATCGTTTTTATTCGACTCCTCTATTCCCGATTCCCGATTCCCGTAACCCATTACCGATTCCCGATTTTTTATTTCTTGTTCTGCATTGTCCGAATCAGAGAACGCAACATTTTGCCCACTGTTTCGCATTGCTTGAGAACTGGTTCCACAGTCTGTTCTGTAGTCAAATTCACTCTGGCTGACAATATCAGATGAGTCTCTACTTCCTTGAGCGATCCTTGGGCTATTTTCAGAAATTGAATGAATTCTCCCCGATTCTCCCGCCCGTAGCCCTCTGCTATGTTCGCTGGTACTGAGGCTGCTGCTCTGCGGATCTGTGAAATCATTCCGTACATCTCCTCCTTGGGGAAGGTTTTGGTGATTTGATAACACATCTGTGCCAATTTCATTCCCTCGTCCCAAACCCGCAGATCCCGATAAGATTGAGTTGTGCGATTTTCCATTACCTGCCTCCCATTGTCTAATTATCGATTCCCGACTCCCGATTCCCGACTCCTCCCAAATGTCTTGGGCGAAGGGCTGCATATCCCAAGCGGTGTAGACGAGTTCGAGGACGCGGCTGCTGATGAATTCGATGTCTTGGGGTGTGTAAGATTCTGGGGGTATTATGGGAAGCTGCCGAAGAACTCCGAAGGTCAAAGAAGGTTGGCTAGTTTTATTGCGGCAAAGATAGTCAAAAACTATTGAATTAAAATTAGAGATAAGAGCAACATATTTAATAGGGCTTTGCTTAGAAAAGATTAAGTACAAGCCATATGTGACGGCTGTATTTGGGATGACACTGCCAATTACCGTCCTCTCATTAGTATTGCAAGTAACTCTCCGAATTCCAAAAAACCAACTCTGGCTCCAGTCTCGGCTTTCCATTCTATTGTCTACGTCTTTCTGTGGAGTCCAGTACTGTGTTTTTACCTTGCTACTTAAACTACGATCATTTTTTATGTAGTCTCCCTGACTGGAGCTGTAGGATGCGTACAAATGATCGAACTGATGCACCATTCGACCTTCATACATTGGGACATACAGTTGATTTTCTCTAGTATATTTACCTTCTTCCAAATTAAATCCAGAACTTAGTAACTGCTCTTCTGACTTAAACAAATCACTATCGTTTGACTTGTGAAACATCGTCATAAACGAAATGTCCCAAGGATTAACCCCTGTACGCTCGTTTTCTAATACTGGTACGCTTTGATAGATCTTGCGAGTCAACTCTGCATCAGCACGAGTCCGAAACACTGGAGAAGTCAGCGTATTCGGGTTGATCAGAGCAATGTCTTGAGGCGTGAGCGTAAATACCCGCTGTTTATCTTCTAGTTGACGGGGATGGGTCAGAAAGAACGAAAATTGTGTTTCTGTAGTGGTTTGATTGCTCAGACTCAGAAGTGAAAATTTATAGCTACGATGTACGCCAACAAATAGAGCTTCTCGATTCTCAAAGTCCATTAAAGCTACTAGGCTCTGACTTTTTACCAAATCCCCAAAGAATTTCTTGCAGGTATCATCGGTCGCTATCCCCGTCGGCACAATGATTCCAGCTCGCCCATCAGGACTAATCAACTTTCTGGCAGTCTCGCTAAAAATGCTGTAGGTATTGATATCGCCTACGGCTGTCAAAGTAAAGCGACTCGAACCACGTACAAATCGCCCCTGAGCAGTAGCATCATATTTAGCAAGTTCAAACTCTTCGAGCAGTTCGGGATTATTGAGCGGTAATTGTTTAATCAGTCGTTCGCGGACTGCTTTATTCTGAGCATTAGCAATCTCCGCATCACGAGCAGCAAAGAACTCCTTCTCCTGCAACTTAATTCGCTCCCACGGTGGATTCCCTAAAATGCAGCTAAAGCCACCATCTTGAAACACTTCTGGAAACTCCAGACACCAGTGAAAAAAGAACTTTTCTACTGCTAGTTTATTAACTGTATCGGCTATCTCCCTGAGAGCAGGGCTAGGGGGAATCGACATTAATCTGTCTAGTGTTTCAGTAGTAGGCAACAAATCGCTAACCATCGGCATAAAAAACGCCGCCGTCCATAGATTACAAAGCGTGTAATCCCGATACCAGGTCGAGTCGCGACGACTAGCTTGATATCGCTCCAGCTTGGCGCGAACATCGCTGGCGGTGTTTTCTGAGGTTAAACCGATTTCACTGGCGTTCTGGGTGTAGCGATCGCGTTCTGCTTGGATAACTGGAGTATCGAAGAGGTTTTGCTGTCCGAGTTGCTTACATTCTTCCTTGTTGCGCTTCTTCAACTTAGTCGCAACGGCTTTATTATCCCCCGTCACTGCGGTATACGCCCCTTCAGGAATCCCCTCCTTGAGACAGTCCAAATCCATCACCCCCACCAACGAATTACCACACTTAATGCGGTGATCCAAAAAACTCAGCGGGTGATCCTTGTTGTGACCCTCAATCCATAGTGCCACCTTGCAAAGATCGATCGCCAGTGGATTTAGATCCACCCCATAAATACAATGTTGAATCACATCCCGCACCGCCAGAGGTAACGCATCTTTAGCAAATAGTTCAGGTATATTTTCAGAACCTTGGGTAGATCGTAATGCTTCATTTTCCTCAATCAACACCCGCGCCAACTCCTTGCCCAACCGCCGCGCCGCCGCCAACAAAAAATGCCCCGATCCACAGCTCGGGTCGCACACCGTAATGCTCAATATCGCTTGTTTTCTATCTTCGATCGAACTCAAACCCGCCAACTTATCAGCCATCACCGGCTCCAAAGCAGTTTTAATAAGCTGCGCCACCAACTCTGGCGGCGTGTAATAAGAACCAGTAGACTTGCGATCGCTCCCTTTCACCAACTCAAACTCATACCCAGCATTTTTAACGCTAATTTGAGGATGAAAATCTAGCAAACTTTCATAAATACTACCAAGCTCCTCCACATCTAGCGACTCATAATTTACCCGTCTAGACTGCGCCGCTTGCCCCTTCGCCGAAACATGATCGTAACGCGACAAATTCTTAATCGCTGTCAACAAATCATAGTTATCAATAACATAGCCATCAATGTAGCTCAAAGCCTTCGAGCCAAACAAATCACCATTCAACGGCGATAGCCCCAACGCCTGACCCCGCCAATGCTCATCAAAAAGCTGAAAAGTCACCATCAGCCCCCGCCACAAATCCTGAAAACCCTCCCGTCGTAAGTTCGGTGACTCCGCCAACCGCCGCAACCTCTCTACGCTGTAATAAGCCTCATAAATTCGCCGCTGCTCCAAATCCGTCTCATTGTCATTGAGTAAAAGATCCCGCGACTCCGCCACCATCAAAAACAACAACCGATAAATCAGCATCAACAACTGCCGATAATACTCCGTCGCTACAATCTCTCCGCTAGCCACCCGCTGCCGCAACGCCTCATTCTTGGGATGCTGCAAAAACCCATTCGCCAACCGCTCGATCGCACTTTCCACCCCATCCCGCAGCTTATCCCTAACCCGACCACCCTGCTGCAAAGTTAGCTGATGGTAATCTTCCAACAAACATTTATTGGCATCCTCCATATCGTCGGGAAGACGCGATCGATGGAACAACCGATAAAATAACCCGAACTCCGCAAAGTTCTCGCCCTTCATAATTTGCTCCAAGTCAAACTCCACATAAGTCAACTTGGTCATCAAATTAGAATCCCTCAGCAGCCGCCACTGGAGGCCATTCGTTGCCACCCCCCACAAATGCTCAGTGCGATTCAAATATTCTTGCAGCAGCCCATGCGCCGAAATCCGAGGCTTGCCGCTGTCAGCTCTTTTCTCCAGCCCCACCCGGCAACCAATAATATGCAGTGGCGGTGTATTCTCTAGATCCGCAGTCCCCAGCAAATCATAGCTACCCTCACATTGCGCCATCCGCTGTTCTACCGGACGTTGTTCAAACGAGGGTTACAGTTGGAGGAAAAATCACTTGTTAAATAGTACATATGTTTTAAATTCCCTACGA
>NZ_PVWF01000159.1 GCF_003003995.1 Pleurocapsa sp. CCALA 161
GTTGGATAGGAGCTTTGACAGCTATCTGTCAGATTATTCTAATGTGGATTATGGGGGTGCAGTTTGCCGTACTGTGGGGAGTACTTTCATTCCTATTCAACTTTATACCTAATATCGGTTTTTATATTGCCCTTGTTCCGCCAGTATTATTAACCCTTCTTAACCAGGGATTAGGGCGAGCAGTAATCTTTGGCGTTATATATGCTTTGATTAATCTTTTCTTTGAAAATGTGGTTTCTCCTCACTACTTTGCCGAAGGATTAGACTTATCCGTATTAGTTACTTTTTTGGCAGTTATTATCTGGACGTGGATATTTGGTCCTATTGGAGCTTTCATGGCTCTGCCTCTGACGGTAATGGTAAAAAAGCTATTGTTGGAAATATTTCCGCAAACTCAACTGGTTGCTTCATTGTTAGGTTCGGGAGATGAAGAGGCAACGAAACAAGAAAAGTAATTGTTCAGTTCTTTTGAATCATTATAAATGGTCAACTCGTTCTCTGATTCGTAATGTTCGTTCTTGTATATTAAATCTAATTCTTTCTCAAACAAAAATTTAAATGGATTAGATATTCCTGTATTTTTGTCATGGGTTTGGTTGAAACGAGATGGCAAAAGAGTTCAACGTTTTATCATTTCAACTAATACCATTTCTCTATGAAGTTGCACTAAATAAAGCTGAGATGATATAGTCCCATCCACAAATTGAAGCAATTGCTTCAGACGAAATTGAATTAAGAACCTGCTTCAATTTGGCTCTTAATTGGTCTAAACTCGGGCAATATTCCCAGGATAATTGGCTTTTAATGTGTTCCCAAAGACGTTCAATTGGGTTAAGCTCAGGACTAGAAGGTGGTTGAAAAATAGGAATAATATGATCGGGCCATTTCAAATCGAGAGATTTATGAAAGCTGCCATTATCCATTTGGATTAAGTTAAGGCGAAAGCCTATGGCTTGAGAAAAGAGATTTAAGAACTGCTGAAAACAAAAATGATCCAAGTGAGAAAATTCCCCAAAAAAACTTTCTCCAGAGAGATACAGCATTTGTATTCTTTCTTTGGTGCTAGAAGTTATGGCATGGTGTAGTCGGTGTTTAAGTTCTTCTACACTTTCTTTGATTTCTACTGGAAATTTATTTCCCATATCTGTGCATTTTGTCACCACCTTTAATTTAATGCATCTTCATGGAGAATTGGTATGAGACCATAACGATCGATAGAAGTAGTTTTATAGCTTTTCGGTTAAACTTCATAATGGTCGATTGTAGATGGTATTGATAAGTGTGATTAGGGCAATACTTGTTGCGGTAACAGTAACCAAAACGATCTGTAATCGCCTGTAAAATTATGGTAATCTTACGTTCGGTATATTAATGTCAATACGAATTAAATCGATTTTTAGACTATTAAAAGAAGCTTTTCAAGGATGGCAAAAAGATAAAGTTTCTATTTTAGCTGCTGCGTTGGCTTACTATACCGTGTTTTCAATTGCCCCATTATTAGTAATTGCAATCGCGACCGCGGGTGCGGTTTTTGGTGAAGAGGCTGCTCGTGGTGAAATTGTTTCTCAAATAAATTATTTAGTAGGACAACAAGGAGCAGAGGCGATTGAAACCGCCATAGCCAATGCAAACCAACCAAAATTAGGCAGTGCAGCTTCCATTATTAGTATCGTGGTGTTATTTGTTGGTGCATCTGGGGTATTTGCTCAACTACAAACGGCATTAAATACTGTCTGGAACGTCGAGCCTAAACCCAACGCGGGAATCTGGGAATTCGTGCGTAAGCGATTGTTATCTTTTGGCATGGTACTGTCAATCGGCTTTTTACTATTGGTGTCTTTGATGATTAGTACACTTCTCGCTGCAATTAGTAATTTGGATGTCAATTTAGTTTCCGATTTCGCACCTTTATGGCGAGGGCTAAATTTGCTGATTTCTTTTGGCTTAATTACTTTATTATTCGCCTTGATTTATAAATACTTGCCCGATGTTGAAATACGCTGGAAAGATGTCTGGGTAGGTGCGATTGTTACAGCCTTACTATTTATCTTCGGTAAATACTTAATTGGCTTGTATTTGGGCAAAAGCAGCTTGGGTTCGGCTTATGGTGCTGCTGGCTCTTTAATTGTCTTTTTAGCCTGGGTGTTTTACTCTGCCCAGATTTTGTTATTTGGTGCAGAGCTTACTCAAGTTTATACTCGTAGATATGGCAGTAAGATACGCCCTAACTCTCATGCAGTAATGATTGACTCTTCTAAAAATAAATCTGGCTGACAGCTGTTCTCATAAATTGTTAAAAGTAGAGAAGTACAAATCAGTTTCCACGATAGGTACTGTAACCGAAGGGACTAACAATTACTGGTACGTGATAATGTTCTTCGGGATCTTCTACGTTAAAGACCACATCAATTTCTGGGAAAAAAGTTTCTCCATCTTCCGACATATCAAAAGTAAGTTTATAAACACCTGATTTAACTGCCATATCTTTGCCAAAAGATTCGACACGCCCATTTTCTTCCGTCATTGCGCTGCCGATGTCAGTCCAAGAATTATTATCGTCCTGTATAGAAAGTGTAACCGGCACATTTGCTCTACCTACACCATCTTTTAGATCCAGCACATGAGTTGATATTCCCTCAGCATGGGCTGCTGTTGAGACAAGAGAGAGAATAATACCTGCTGACAAACTTTGAATCAAATTACGCATTTTATTACCTTAAATGTTTTACTTGTAAATATTGATGGCGCGTGCAACTTTTTAGACAGAAACAACTTGCCAAAATTAGAAAAGAGATAGGACTTACGCATCGTACAAACTTACTATTCTGTATTGACTGAAATACGTTATTTCATCCTTGCTCAAATGCCTTTTGAGAAGACAGCGATCGCTGTCTTCTCAAGATTAAACACCTCAAACCGATACTGTATATTTGAGGTCTTCTGTCAATGCGTAAGTCCTAAGAGAGAGAATAACGATTGATTTAGGAGGTTCAATCGCCATGAGGAAATGATTAATTCTTCTACAAATTAATCTAAAGTTTGTACGCCACCACCGTTGACAAATAGTACCTGACCGCTAACCCATGAGGATATTGGGGCTGCAAAATAAAGCACTGCACCAGCGATGTCTTCTGGCTTGCCTAGTCGATCTAATGGCGTGTGCGACAGCATTTTTTTCTCCCTTTCTGGTGTCAGCACTGAAGCTAAAGCATCAGTTTTTACCGCTCCTGGTGCTACCGCATTGATCCTAACTTCTGGACCATAATCAAATGCTAAGTTGGCAGTCATGTGATTGATTGCAGCTTTAGATGAAGCATAAGCACTGATAGCAGGGCTTTTATTCACGGATGACATTGAAGACATACTGATAATAGAGCCATAACCAGCTTTTTTCATTTCGGGAGCGCATAGTTGTGATAGTCGCCAAGCACTAAATACATTGAGTTGAAAAGTTCGCGCAAAATCATCTACCGAAATATCTGAGGGACTTTCTTTTCCAGCACCCCCACCGCCAACGTTGTTCACGAGGATATTTATACTGCCAAACTCATCAATTGTACGCTTGACTAAATTGATTAGGTCTTCGTCTTTGGTTACGTTACAGGATACGGCGATCGCCTTTCCGCCTTGATCATTGATTTCATCGGCTGCTTTTTGAGCATCTTCAAATTTCAAATCCGCCACGACGATATTAGCACCAGCATCAGATAGCATCTGGCTACATCCTTTGCCAATACCGTTTGCGCCTCCAGTAACGATCGCAGTTTTACCTTCTAAGTTAAATAGTTCTGTGTTCATGATGTTTGTTATTAGTTATCAGTTGTTAGTTTTGTTCGACAAAGCTATAAGCCTATGGCTTATAGCTTATAGCTAGGAGCTTCGCTCCTTTAAATAATCAGCTACGGCTTGATAGGCTGGTAGGGAATAGCGATCGTTGGCAAAATTAGCAGCAACAGGATGGGAAGCAAAACGTACGAGAACCATCTCAGCCTTGGGATCGATATAGATAGTTTGTCCGTGTATGCCTCTAGCAGCAAATGCACCATCTTCATTGTTAGTAATCCACCACATATCTCGGTAAGACCAGCCTTTCAACTTGTCGTAACCTGACTTAGCAAATTTCTCTTGACTTCCCCCTTGTTGAATATCTTCTATGACACTTTGAGGTATTATTTGTTCGCCCTGCCAATTTCCTTTACGGCGAATCAGTTCTCCAAAACGCCCTAGATCTCGCAAACCAGCGTTGAATCCGCCTCCCGCCGAAGGAGTCCCTAATTCATCTACTGAATAATAGCCATCCTGTTCCATACCGATTCGCTGCCATATCTTTTCTGACAGCAATTGCGCCACCGATTTTCCTGTCACCTTAGAAGTTATCCAGCCCAGGGCATCGGCGTTGACAGTTTTGTAGCCAAAGGCTTCACCATGTTCGCCGTTTTTTTGTACCGTTTGTAGATATTCATAATAGCCAACTGGTCCATCATAGTCTTTAGGCTTGGGTAGGGGAGTTCCCGCGATCGCATATTGCCAAACTTCAGCATTGGGGTCAGAATAATCTTCGCTATAGTTTAAGGCGGTAGTCATATCCATGACTTGCCTGACGGTAGCATCAGCAAAAGCCGAATCTTTTAGTTCGGGTACATATTCGATTACGGTTTTGTTTTCATCTAGCAATCCTTCGGCAGCTAACATAGCACCTAGCGTTCCCGTGAAAGATTTTGTTAGCGACATGACCGCGTGTTTCCCGACCTCGTTTAAGGCAGCAAAATACTTTTCATAGACAATTTTGCCTTGATGTAGAATTAGTATGCCGTCGGTATAGTTTTTTCCCAGAGAAGCCTCCCAAGTCATTTCTTCATCGGAATCCCAGGGAACAAAAGTTAGCGTATCAATGTTTTCATCTAACTTATATTTAAAGGGAATTGGTGGGTTCTCTATTCCACGGGAAACATTAACTGTAGGCATAAACTGCCTCATGTGCGCCACGCTATAACGTAAAGCAGGAAATTCAAAGAAAGAGCCATCGGCAAGTTTTAAACGTTTGTCCTCTGGAGGTGGAAAGCCCTGCATCCAACCCATTTCTATGGGATCGCTTTCCCCTGCCGAGAGATATTGTTTTTCTTGGTTATCTTGGGCGGATGAATTCATGGCGATGAAAAAAACAATAAGAAATACAGTCGTGAGTCCTAATATGTTTTTAGAAATACGAGAAAATGATAGAGAATGGTTGTTGCGCTTCATTTAGTTTTGTTTTCATGTGTCTCTAGTAGATTATCTAAATTAAGTGCCGTAGCCAATTCCTAAAAGTAAGCCAGTATCAGTATCATCACCAAAACCTAGGTTGAAACGGGCTGTTCCTGTCAGGCGATCGGTAACTGGAACATCTACTCCTGCTGTGGCTAAAGCATTGACATCAAAATCATCAAATATTTTTTTGATTGATATTCCGCCACCAATGAAAGGATAAAGTGTTTTTGAAGAACCAATATCAACAGGAATTCCGTAGGTTACGGGCAACAAAATAGTATTTTTATCGCCAAACAGCACCGCAGGATGTAGGGCAAAATGCGAACTCAATGCACCTTTACCCAAGACAGCAAAAGCACCATCACCAATGGCAGTATCGTTGCCTCCAAAGCCAATATTTCCACCTATACCCAAATAGCTGTTAGATGGATTGGCTTCTTTATTTACAGGTTCTACTACATCAACTTCTACTCGTTCTGGCTTGAATTGAGCAAGTTTTTTCGCATCTGATTTTATAGTTGAAGAACCCAAACTTTCTGCATTAGAAATGCCTGAGCGTTCAGTCGCTTGAGCATTGGCAGCTAATGGTTTGAGCAGCAGTAATATGGTTGCAAAGCTGAAGAATAGACAAATTGATTTGGTATTTAAAGAAAACATTAGATTTGTACTCCTAATAATGTGTCGAGTTGATAAAAAAGCTTTAACAATATTTCTTGACCACATCTTGTGGTGTATCTCTCACTCGGTTGAGATACTTTTAAGCTATTGCTCTATTTATAACCAGAAGTTTTGAGGAACTTATGAGGAGTATTTTTAACTCATTTCGTTCGTAGCTATAAGCTATAAATTATAATTTGCATTTTTCTAAATCCTGCTGATGTTGACGCTTGACAATCTGTAAATGAAATTGCAGATCTTCTATATAATTAATAGTTGAGAGGCCTTTCAACTCTGTATTAATTGAGAATGTCTTTGAGAGGAGATAGATGATGGGAAAAGAAACAAGACTGTTCAAGAGCGAAGAGCGGAAAAGCCGATCGGATGTGAGTGAATTCTTGCATCAACTAGCTGACAAGATTTCGCAAGGTCAGGCAGTGCTGAGTCAGGGTCAGAAGGAGATTACAGTACAGCTTCCCCAAAGCCTGGTTCTCGAAGTACAAGTAGAGGATGAAGACAAAGGAGCAAAGGGAGTGCAGCACAGTCTGGAAGTAGAAATCAAGTGGTTTGACGATGACCAAGGGGGGACATTAGAGTTAAGGTAAGAACGCCTTTGTTTGGGTGAAGACTTTTCAGACTTGAGAGTGTTGAAAATTTATCACTGCTTGCCCTACCATAATCACCTATTCTGCGATCGCTTTTTATCTGCTTATATTGAAAATGCGATCGCGCGGTCTGCTCTATTCGGAGTTGTGCGATCGCATACTTATATTTCAGTTGATTTTTTTGATAAATTTTCAACTGATTTCTTGTTAATTCATTTTTAGTTACCGTTACTTTTCTTTTTTTATTCGGCTTGTTAATCACATCAAAACTCGCTGGTAGGCTAATTATCTTCTACACTGTAGACGTAATGAGCGAATGAGATTTATATGATGTTATGGACGAGTTAGTAGAATCAACCAACAATAACCAACTACCTAACAAACAGAAATTTGCCCGCACCTTATACACATTAGGTCGCATCAGCTATTGGATTCATCTAGTTCTAGGTGTCATATCGGGACTAACATTATTGCTGGTGGTATTTAGTCGTAATGCTACCAATAGTGGTACTGGAATCGGCATTTTTATCGCCATGTTTAGCTTTCTAGCTTTATGCTTTGGAGTTTATTGGGCTTGGCGATATAGTCGTCTGGCTAAAAAATTACAGCGAGTTGACCCCGAAACACAGCCCAGTAGAATAGAGATTATTCAGGTACTTCGTATCGGATTGTTAGCTAGCTTTGGTGGATTGATGTTAGCTTTAATCGCTACTGAAATCAGCTTAGTTTCTTTGGTTGCAAATGCGATCGCCAGACCTCAAGGTCTTGCTGTATTTGAAAGAGAACATATCATAACAGTCGCTGACTTATTATTAGTCTTGGCGCAGGTTAACATTTTAGGCGCACATTTCTTTGGTAGTGCTAATTGTTTAGGATTACTTAGTTGGATACTAAGAGCAGAGATCTAGTTATTTGCTTCAAATCTCATATTAACCTACTACAAAAGTCTATCTCCCCACAGCCATCGAGTCAATAACTAATATAAATAAAGCTTCTGCTATGAATGAAACTGCCCTCGAACGATTTTGGGAACTGCTAGGATGGGTTCTGGCTCTAAAATCAGAAGCATTTGAGCAAATAAACTCTCTCCCTAATGGCTCGACGGTAGCAATTATAGTAGTTCTAGCTGCTGGCTTTTCTCAAGCTGCTGCTCACAGCATTATCTTATTTATCAACCGCGTTAAACCAATACGCTTTATTTTTGGTTTAGTTATTGGGGCAATTTTATTTGCTTCTGGCTACTTATTTTTAGTTGTAACTACCTGGGCGATTAGCTATGCACCCTTTACTGCTGAAGCCCCTTTTGGTGTACTAGCACGTACTTTGGCATTTGGCTATGCACCACTGATATTTAGTCTTTTTGGAGCAATGCCCTATTTTGGACAACCCATTCTCTCGCTTTTATCGCTATGGCAATTGTTAGCAATGGTAGTGGGTTTTGCTGATGTAAGCAATACCAATGTCTGGCAAGCTTTTGGTACTGTATCATTAGGCTGGATTACTCTAGAAGTATTGCAGCGAACTATTGGGCAGCCGATCGCTCAATTCGGTCATTGGATTGCCTGTAAAACCGCTGGTGTACAGCTTGTCACTGAAGGCAAGAAGTTTAAGTCATTTATAGAAGAATTACGCTTAGATTCTATTGCCGATTCAACGCAGGTAGGCATACCAGATCCTCAAAAGGCAGTTACCTCATTTAAGTCAAGACCCAAGAAAACAGTCCAGTCGAGAAAACAGCAGGAGATATATTCGCGATCGCCTGTAGCTGCTTCGATGGAGATCGACACCACGAACACAAATCGCCGTTTTGAATTGACTTCAATTGCCAAACAATTACGCGGTCTGGCAATACTGGCTGGTGTAACCTTTGTTGCAGTAGTCCTCTTGTCACCAATTCGCTACTGGTGGTTCGCTTGGTATGGCAATCTAGATGAGCCTTTTAAACTAATCTTCAATTTAGTTTGGATTGGAATTATTGCTTTAGTAGCCGCTGCACTTTTGTCTCCTTTAGAAACTTTAAGCTGGTGGGCTGGTTGGTATGAGGATCTCTCTCCAAGTAGCTCTTCAGAAGAAATACAGCC